>CAZKFU010000010.1:0-13204 GCA_964552165.1 uncultured Acidimicrobiaceae bacterium | reverse complement strand
CTGACCCGGTGTTGGCAGGAAGTTGTTGGCCGGGTCCTCGGCGTTGATGCGGAACTCCATTGAGTGTCCCCGTGGGGTGGGCTCGTCGAAGTCGACCCTGTCGCCCCGTGCAACGCGAATCTGCCACTCCACTAGATCGAGACCGGTCACCATCTCGGTGACGGTGTGCTCGACCTGGAGTCGAGTGTTCATCTCGAGGAAGTAGAAGTCGCCGCCGCGGTCGACCAGGAACTCGACGGTGCCGGCGTTGACATACCCGGCTGACCGGGCGGCGGCGATCGCTGCCTTTCCCAGCGCCGCCCTCTGCCGGCGTGTCAGAGTCGGCGAAGGAGTTTCCTCGATCAGCTTCTGATGCCGCCGCTGGACGCTGCAGTCGCGCTCCCCGAGGAAAACCCCGTTGCCGTGGGAGTCAAAGAGAATCTGTGCTTCGATGTGTCGCGTCTGCTCGAGGAACTTCTCGACGTAGACCTCAGAGTTGCCGAAATAGGCATCGGCCTCGCGGCGCGCCCCCTCGAAGCCCGACGCCAGGTCCTCGGCGCTCGACACCACGCGGAGCCCTTTGCCCCCTCCACCGTGGGCGGCCTTGATCGCCACCGGATAGCCGAATTGCTCCGCCAGCGCCGCCACCTCCTCCACGGTGCTCACCGGCTCGGTGACTCCCGGCACGGTGGGAACCCCCGCGGCCTCGGCGGTGCGACGCGAGGTGATCTTGTCACCCATCGACTCGATCGCCTCGGGTGGCGGGCCAACCCATATGATCCCCGCTTCGAGAACCATCCGGGCGAAGCCGGGGTTCTCGGAGAGGAAACCGTATCCGGGATGAATGGCGTCTGCTCGACTCGCGGGCCACTTGGAGAATCCTCTCGGCGCGGAGGTAGCTCTCGGCGGCTGCGGCAGGGCCCACGTTCCATGCCTCGTCGGCAAGCCTGACATGGAGGGCATCACGATCGAGCTCGGAGTAAATGGCGATGGTTCGCAGGCCCATCTCGCGGGCGGTTCGGATTACCCGGACGGCAATCTCGCCTCGGTTGGCGACGAGCAGGCTGTTCATTCTCTTGGGTATTTAGCACCAGGAACGGAGTACTGGGTCCTGAGTACCGAGTAGCGCACACTCACAATGGGCCGTTCCCGTGCTTCTTCTGGGGGAGGTGCTCTCGCTTCGTGCGAAGCATCTCCATGGCACGGATCAGCTTGACCCTGGTCTGCCGTGGCTCGATCACCTCGTCGACCAGGCCCAGCTCCGCCGCCCGATATGGGTTGTTGAAGCGCTGCTCGTAGTCCTCGATTAGGTCCGCTCGACGCTGGTCGAGGTCGTCGGCCGAGGCCAGCTCCCGCCGGAAGATGACGTTGACAGCTCCCTGGGCGCCCATCACCGCGATCTCCGCCGACGGCCACGCGTAGACGAGGTCGGCGCGGATGCCACGTGCATTCATCACCAGGTAGGCGCCGCCGTACGCCTTGCGCGTGATGACAGAGATCCGGGGCACGGTCGCCTCGCAGTAGGCATAGAGGAGCTTGGCGCCGTGGCGGATGATTCCTCCGTGCTCCTGATCGACACCGGGCAGGAACCCCGGCACGTCGACAAAGGTGAGCAGAGGGATGTTGAAGGCGTCGCAGAAGCGAACAAAGCGAGCCGCCTTCTCCGAGGCGGAGATATCGAGCGTCCCCGCCAGGACGGCGGGCTGGTTGGCGACGATCCCCATCGTGTTCCCGTCGAGCCTCCCAAACCCGATGAGGATGTTCTGGGCGAAGAGCTGGCTGACCTCGAGGAACTCGCCTTCGTCGAGGATTGTCTCGATCACCTCCCGCATGTCGTAAGGCTGATTCGAGGAGTCGGGGATCGCGGCGTCAAGGGTGTCGTCGACGCGGTCGGGACGATCGGCTGTGGCAAAGAAAGGTGGCAGCTCGTGGTTGTTCTGGGGGAGGAAGCCGAGCAGATAGCGAACGGCGTCGAGGGCTTCGGTGCCGGTCGGGTACACGAAGTGGGTCACTCCCGACTTGGTAGCGTGCGCACGAGCGCCACCGAGGTCCTCCATCGTCACCTCCTCGCCGGTGACCGCCTTGATGACGTCGGGGCCGGTGATGAACATGTGCGAGGTCTGATCAACCTGAAACACGAAGTCGGTCAGGGCAGGTGAGTAGACGGCGCCTCCCGCGCAAGGGCCCATGATCACCGAGATCTGGGGGATCACTCCCGACGCTCTCACGTTGCGCTCGAAGATGCGCCCGTAGCCGTCGAGCGACGCCACGCCTTCCTGTATCCGGGCCCCGCCCGAGTCCTTGAGACCGATCACCGGGGCCCCGACCTGGAGGGCGAGGTCGAGGATCTTGCAGATCTTGTCGGCGACCACCGTGCCCAGGCTGCCCCCGAACACCATGAAGTCCTCGGCAAACACGAACACGGGACGCCCGTCTATGGTGCCGTGCCCGGTGACCACCGCATCGCCGGGGGGGCGCTTCGACTCGATCCCAAATCCTTGCGATGAGTGCTTGACGAATTGGTCGATCTCGGAGAACGAGCCCTTGTCGAGGAGGTGATCGATCCTCTCTCGGGCGGTCAGCTTGCCCTGTTCGTGCTGGCGCGCCACTGAACGTTCACTTCCTGAGTGCAGTGCCTCCTCACGGAGTCTGCGTAGTTCCTCGATGCGCGCCTCGGTGCCCACGATCCCTCCGTAGTCTCGGCGTTTGGACTCAATGGGAGAACTGTTGGATACACCATATTTGCTGACCGAGTACGACACGGTCGACTCCACCCAGAACATCGCCCGGTCCCTCGCCGACCGCCTTCCGGTCCTGGTCGTCGCCGCCCGACAGACCGAAGGTCGGGGCCGCATGGGGCGGGAATGGCTCACCGCACCAATGGCCGCGGCGATCACCTTGGGTTTCCACCCCGCTTGGCCAGGGGAGGCTCTGGGTTTGGTGCCGCTGTGCGCCGGTGTGGTGGCGAGGCGTGTCCTCGGTGACCAGATCTCGTTGAAGTGGCCCAACGACCTGCTGATCGGTGAGCTCAAGGTGGGAGGGATCCTTTCGGAGGCCACCGGTGACGCCCTCTATGTCGGCATGGGGCTCAATCTGAATTGGCCCGATCACCCTCCGTCGATTGGTGCCATCTTCGACGAAGCCCCTCGTCCCGAGACTCGGGTCGACATCGCCAAGGAGTGGGCCGCCGAGATGTTGGCAGTCATGACAGGTGCCCCCGACTCCTGGCCGCGTCGGGAGTACATGGATGCATCCTCGACCATCGGCTCTGAGATCACATGGGAGCCCGGCGGCAGCGGGATCGCGGTGCAGGTCGATGACAAGGGCGCCCTGGTGGTGGAGACCGCCGAGAGGCTGGTGACTCTTCGGTCGGGAGAGATCCACCATGTGCGCCACCGTTAGAGGTTCCGGCGACGAAGTCTGCGCCGGTATACCGCTTCAGCCCAGATCTTCGACCTCGGCTTCGGGGAGAGTCTGCTTGAAGAAGTCGATGATCCGCGCCGTGGCGTCGCCCGCCGCCGCAGCGTGATAGCCGTCGCCTGAGTCGTCGAGAAAACCGTGACCGGCTTCCTCGTATAGGAGCCACTGGCCCGACTCGTTGCGGGTTTGGGCCTCATCGACGATTCCGACATCGATCAGCTCGTCCTCGGCGCCATACAGCCCCAGCAGGGGAACCGGGAGATGCTCCAGCAGGTCACCCACATGAGTGTCCCGATCCTCGTCGCCGGTGATGGGGGTATAAGCAACCACCACCGAGCCCACCCCAGGGCGCCGCGCGGCTGCCTCCACGGCGAAGCGGCCACCGACGTCGAGGCCCAGCAACCCGAAGCCGGCGGTCTGCGCCCAGGTGACGGGCTCGCTGGCCAGGAATCGATGGACGTCGTCGAGGTCGGCCAGGGCGCGGCGATCGCTGTAGGACGCGTAGTCCGCCAAGGCGTCACCGGTTGGCCGCGGTCTCTCCACTGCGAGGGTGGCGATTCCGGTCCGGGCCAATGTCCGGCACAGCGCTCGGTCACCCGGGGTAACACCGTCCAGCCCTGGGATCAGGACCACGACCGGAAACCGGCCCGCCTTGTCGGGGCGGGCCAGGTAACCCTCTCGGTATCCGGCGCCGATCGGCACTCCAAACGCCGAGTACATGATCGAGAATGTGCCCTCATGGGGGAGAACGGCCAAATGATCCTCCGTCAGCGGTCGGCTGGCGGTGGCGAGGATACCGGTCCTTGATGCCGGCTAGCGGCCTTGCCGGGGTAGTGTGCCGATCTCCGCGATCATGTCCCGATCAACCCCATCCCATGCTCAGCCACGCCGTCCCTGGCCACGATGGCTGAAGGTGACCCTCATCTCCGCTCTGGTGGCGGCCAATCTCGTGGTTGGCGCCATCTTTTGGGTGGTGAGAACTGCTCAGGACGCCTTCGACCTGGCGTCGGAGGACGCCGACGTGGTGGGCTCGCTCACCGAGGGCTCGGGGGATGTGACGACCTATCTGGTGGTGGGGAGCGACTCGCGGGCAGGTCTCGACGATCTGACGAACTTCGGGAACTTCTCCGGGCAGCGAGGCGACGTGGTGATGCTGGTGCGGCTCGACACCGATGCCAAATCGGCTTCGATGCTCAGCATTCCCCGCGATCTCTACGTCGACATCCCCGGACACGGCAAGGACAAGATCAATGCCGCCTTCGCCTATGGGGGATCGCGTTTGATGGTGGAGACCATCAAGCAGAACCTCCACGTCGAGATCAACCATTACGTAGAGGTGGACTTCGTCGGGTTCATGAACATCGTCGATGGAGTCGGTGGGATCGATATGTCGTTCCCATATCCGGCGCGAGATGCGTCATCGGGGCTGAGCGTTGAGGCCGGCCCACAGAATCTCGATGGGAAGGCGGCACTCGCATACGCCAGGTCGAGGAAGTACCAAGAGTTGCGAAACGGCTCGTGGCAGCCGGTAGACGCCAACGACATCGGACGCACTCGTCGCCAGCAGCAGGTCATGCTGGCGATCGCACACGGCCTGAAGCATCCCTCCAACATCACCGAGGCCGGTGACATCGTCTCCGGGTTCGCCCGCCACCTCACCATCGACTCCAACCTGGCACGATCTTCAGTGGTAGATCTCTTTTGGTCGCTGGGAGGGATCTCCGGACTGGAGATCGACGGGGCAACACTTCCCACCACCTCCGGTTCGGCGGGGGGAGCCTCGATCGAGTTGATGCAGCAGCCTGAGGCGGCGACGATGCTGTCCAACTTCCGCTCCGGGCTGCCGCTGGGTGGCTCGACGGCCTCGCTGCAACTGCAGGTCCTCAATGGCAACGGAGTGACCGGCGCCGCCACCCACTGGTCCCAATTCCTGACCGACCGCGGGTTTCGAGTCGCGAGCATCGGAGACGCTTCGACCAACGTGGAGACGACGAGGGTCATCGTGCCGCCTGGTGGGGAAACGGACGGTCTCCAGGTGGTATCCGCGTTGGGTTTTGGAGAGGTCTCGGTGGGGCCCGTTGGCACCGGGCTCAACGCCGTCGTGATCGTGGGTAGCGATGCGCGCTAAAGGCGGACGGCGTATCCGTACGATGTCTCTCTGATGAACGTCTCGATAATCGGCGCCGGGTATGTTGGCCTGGTCACTGCCGGAGGTCTGGCTCACCTTGGCCATTCGATTCGTGTGGGCGAAGCCAGCCCCGACAGAGTGGCGATGTTGGTGTCGGGCGGAATCCCCATCTACGAGGAAGGGCTGGCCGAGCTTCTCGAGGCTGCCCGGGAATCGGGATCGATCTCCTTCCACGCGTCAAACCTCGAAGCGGTGGCAGACGCCGATCTGGTGGTCCTTTGTCTCCCAACGCCTCCCAACGAATCGGGTAGGGCGGATCTCAGCTACGTCGAGTCGGTGATCGACGAGGTGGCCAACGCCGTGCCCGAGGGAGCGACGTTCGTGATCAAGTCGACGGTGCCGCCGGGTACGGTGGCGACACTGCGCAAGCGGCTGGCCGACCTGGGGAGCGAGGCGGGCATAGTCTCTCATCCCGAGTTCCTGCGGGAGGGCAAGGCAGTCGCCGATTTCCTTCAACCCGACCGAATCGTGGTCGGGGCCTTCGACGGTGGGGAGGCACAGCGCGTGGTCGATCTCTATGAGGGCATCGAAGCTCCTGTCGTCATCACCGACCCGACATCGGCAGAGATGATCAAATATGCATCCAATGCCTATCTGGCGGCGCGTCTCACGTTTGTCAATTCGCTGGCCAGTCTCTGCGAGGCGGTCGGAGCCGATGTCCTCGACGTCGTCGAGGGGCTTGGGGCCGACCATCGGATCGGGCGCCATTTCCTCCGACCTGGACCCGGCTACGGAGGATCGTGCTTTCCCAAGGACACGTCTGCCCTCATCGAGGTGGCCAGTGACGCCGGATACGACTTCAAGCTTCTGAAGGCGGTCATCGAGGCCGACGACGAGCAACGCCGCCGCATCGCCGACAAGGTGCGCCAGGCGGCCGGAGGCGGTCTGCGGGGGCGTCGGATCGGCATGTGGGGGGTGGCCTTCAAGGCCGGCACCGACGACGTGCGGGAGTCACCCGCGGTGCGGATTGCCCAGTTGCTCGAAGCTGACGGCGCGGAGGTGGTGGCCTATGACCCCGAGGCCAAGACCGACCTGGTGACCCTGGTCGCGTCACCATTGGAGGCGGCCCGCGATGCCGACGTGTTGTTGGTCACCACCGAGTGGCCGCAGTTCTCCTTGGTTGACCTCGGGGAGACGGCGCGCGTCATGCGAGGGCACCGGGTGGTTGACGCCCGCAATCTGCTCGACGCTTCCGCCGTTCGCGACGCCGGGCTCGACTATTGGGGGTTGGGCCGCCCGGGAGCGTGAGGTCATACAAACCTCAGCTTCTGGCATTCATATGTGAGCGAAATCGACGCCAGTTCGTCACGGCTCCGACCCCTTGCGCGTGGGGAGTGGCTGTGCTCAGGCCAAGACGCGTGTGGCCGGCGACGATGGGCCAACCTGAGGCGATTTCGCTCATATGTGAGCGCTGGAACCTGAGGTTCGCACTACCTGACCTGTGACCTGTGACCTGTGACCTGTGACCTGTGACCTGTGACATGTGACCCCCCTACCTGAACATGTCCTCCGCCACTGGCCGGATTAGATCCGTCGCACGTCCCTCGCCGCGGGGCCCCGTGTACCCACGAATCAGCGCCGCCGGGATGCCACTCGCCTTCCCCATCACCAGATCGGCCGCCGATGCCAGCTCGTCGGCAACCGCCACCTCGGTGACCTCCAGCTCTCTTCCCGACCAGTCCTGGGTTCCTTTGAGGTCGAGGATGGCGTCCAAACCCGAGCACCCGATGGCGACATCGATCAAGCCGCGACGCCAGGCTCGCCCAAACGTGTCCGTGATGATCACCGCCAGGTCGACACCGAGCACCTGCCGCAGGCGAGTCCGGAGCCGGTGCGCCGAGACGTCGGGGTCGCGAGGGAGCAACACCGCGCTTCCAGGTGCCGCGTTGGACCTGTCCACTCCGGCGTTGGCGCATACCAGCCCGTGGCGGGTCTCGGCGATCACCAGCGAACCGCGTCTTCGCAGGATCGACACTGCCTCTTTCTCCACGATCTCACGATGGCCGTCGGGGCCGTCGTCCTCGAGCATGACCACCGCCCCCTCGGCCTTGGAGACGACTTTGTGGGTGACGACGAGGACGTCCCCGTGAACAGGCTCGAGGGGCCTCACCGCTTCGATCAGGATCCCTGCCAGGTCGTCGCCAGGTGCGACCTCGCCAATCCCGGTGATCGGGACGACCGAGAGGGTCACGCGTCCACGAGCAACGAGGCCAGGCGTCGCGCCGCTTCAGGCGTGCCGATGGAGATGTCGGTCATCACCACCTCGAGACCGTCGTATCGCTCCTCGGTATCGGCATCGGTGGCATCGACTACGAGCCTCTGCAGGAGCCCGGTATAGGCATCGACAACCCCTCTGGTGCCGGCAGGAAGCCCGAGTGAGATCATCACCTCGGCGGCAGGGCCTCGCACTGCCAGACCCCCGATGAGTGGGCTCACCGCGACCACATTGGGATGGTCGGCGACGGCATCGGCCACACCGGCGATGGAGAGGATCGGCCACACCGACAACGGAGGATTCGAAGGGGCGATCACCACGAGGTCGGCTTCGATGACCGCCTCGACCACTCCCGGAGCCGGCTTGGCCAGGTCCGAGCCCTGATAACGGACGTCGAGAACGGTCTCGCGGTGTCCCCTGAGAACGAAATAGTCTTGGAAATCCAGCCATCCCGACTCGGCGGTTTGGACCTTGGTGCGTACCTCGTCGTCGGAGGCGGGCAGGACTGTCGCGTCAACCTGCATCGCCGACGTGATGCGCCGCGTCACCTCACTCAGGGTGTCTCCCTGTGCCATTCGCGTCGTTCGGTAGAGGCAGGTGGCCAAGTCGAGGTCTCCGATCCGGAACCGATTGTCCACCCCATAACGCTCCAACTCGTCGATGACCCGGAAGGTGTCGTCGGCACGGCCCCAGCCGCGGGGGCCCTCGACTCCGGCAAGCTTGTACACCACGGAGTCGATATCGGCTGCCACGTAGAGCCCATGGATCTCCTCGTCGTCCCCGACGTTGACGACGACGGTGAGGTCGACACCATCGAGAGCGGTCAGCCCGGCCGCCAGCCGGGCTCCGCCCACGCCTCCCGAGAGGCATGCGACTCTCATCTCAGCGTCCTCGTATTGCTCAGGCTCAATTCCACGTTCACAATGTCCTCCCGCATGACCGAGTCCGTTGGTCCGGGTTCGCCGGACGAAACCGTAGAGCAAGCTGGGGTGCCCGCGCCCCGGGTGGCCGTTCTCATCACCTATATACCGGGCGCCGACCTTGGCCCCGCCCTGGCTGCTGTTCGCCGCCAAGTGTACGAGCCTGCGGATGTGGTTGTGGTCGCTCCCGATGGGGAGGTGCCCGAAGGCGTTGCCTCCGCAAACAGCCTGGAGGACGCGATAACGGGATCTGACGGCTCGATCGACTATCTATGGATCCTCCACTCCGACGCTCGGCCTCGACCCGATGCCCTCAGCGCTCTGGTCGCCGAGGTCGGCAGGAACGACGCCTCGCTTGGAGGCTCGAAGCTCCTGATAGCCGGCACAGGCGATCAGCTCGAGTCGGTGGGGTCGGCAACCGATGTGTTCGGCGAGCCGTACAGCGGTCTCGACGAGGGTGAGGTAGACCTGCAGCAGTACGACGTCGTGCGCGAGGTGGCGTTTGTCTCGTCGGTATCCATGCTGATACGCCGTGATCTCGCCAGGGGTCTCCGTCGCCTCGACCGACGGTTGGAGCCGGTAGCGGCCGGCCTTGATTTCAGTCAGCGGGTACGGCTCGCCGGTGGTCGGGTCATCGTCGTCCCATCCTCTGAGGTCTACCACCAAGGCCGTTGTCTCCATCATGGAGGCGGCTGGCGTGAGGAGGCGGGGCGGATCAGGGCGATGCTCAAGGCGTACCGGCCGTTGACCCTGGCCTGGGTGGTTCCCTTCGCGTTGCTGACCGCCGTCGCCGACGGATTGGGCAACCTCCTGCTCGGCCGATGGCGGATTGGCGCACGGCACGGCGCCGCGTGGGCATGGAACCTCTTTCTGCTGCCATCCACCATCGGGGAGCGCATTCGTCTCTCTTCGATGCGTCAGGTCGGCGATGAGGAGCTCTTCCGGTTCCAGGCGTCCGGATCGATCGTCCTCCGGCAGCTGGCATCGGAGCTCTCCGATCGCTTTCTCTCTATGTTCGACGATGACCGTGTCCTGGCTACGGGAACGCGTCGGTTGTGGGCAAGCAAGGGGATCATTGGTGCGATCGTCGCCCTGGCCATCGGTGTCGCCGGGCTTCGGTCCATATTCTTCGTGGGGATCCCCCAAACCGGTTTCACCTTTCCTTTTGCACCTGCCACCGAATCATTGGGTCGGTTCTTCGGTGGGTGGAATGATGCCGGTCTGGGGTCGTCTGCGGCGGTTCACCCCATGGTCGGTGCGACCGGAGCCGTTTCCGCGTTGTTCCTTGGCAGCGAGACCGCGGCTCGCGTGATGCTCACCGTCGGAGCCGTCGTGGCCGCGATCGTGGGCACCGGGAGGCTGGGGGGAAGGCTCGGGCTTTCCGGCCATGGTCGCTACCTGGGAGGGCTGGTGATGCTGGCCGGGCCGGGTACCGGGCTTCTCACCGGTCGGGGGTCGTGGGCCGCCCTGGTAGCCGCCGGGATACTGCCGTGGGCGCTGCGGTCGATCATCGACCACCCCGATGACCCGAGAAGTCGCCTGGCGAAGGCGGCGTGGGCGGCCTTCTACATGGCGATATTGACCGCCTTCATGCCGGTTGCCGCGCTCATCATGGTGGTCTTTGTTGTTGCGGCGCGACTGCTGGGGATCGAGCGCGTCTCGGTAGTGCTTGGCCTCGCAGGCTTGATCGGGGCCATCGTTGGGCTCGCCTTCCTGGTGGGAGATCCCGGGTTCCTGCTCGACGGCGAACGACGGCTTGGTCTCGACCCGGGAATGTTGTGGGTCATTGGGATCGGGGCCGCCTCACTGGCGGCGGTGGTGCTTCCCACGAGGGAGAGGCGCATCGCGATCGTGGGCTCGGTCCTCGCACTCGGGCTGCTGGCAGCGTTGCGGGCACCGCTGGGTGGCCCCGGCTTTGAGGAGATGGCACTCCTCGGAGCATCGATGGGAGCCGCCCTGCTGGTTGCGGCCGGCCTCAATGTGGTGCGATGGGAGCCTCGGCGCGCCGCCTCTGCGATGCTTGCCATCGCGTTCGCGGCGGTTTCGGCGGGGATGCTTCTCAACGGTCGGCTTGGTCTACCCGAGGGGAATCTCAACGAGCGGCTTGGGTTTGCGCGGAGCCTCGAGGAGGTACCCGGCCGGATGCTCCTCGTCTCCGAGGATGCGACCGACCTGCCAGGGTCGGCCCGGCCCGGCCCCGGGTTCTTCTTCCGGGTTGTCGACGGGACTGGGATCAGGATCGATGACGTGTGGCTGGCGCCGCCCCGGCTTGGCGACGGTGGCCTGGCCACGGCACTGGAGGGGCTGGCCACCGGCTCCGAGCTTCGTCCCGGCGAGGTGCTTGCCGAGTACGCGATCAACTGGGTGGTGATTCTCGGGGAGGAGACTGCATTCGAGGAGGTCCTGCGGACACAGATCGACCTCATACCGACCCCGCTCGATCCTGAGCTTCGTGTCTTCGAGAACGAGCTGTCGGTCGGGGTCGCGGTGACCGATTCCGACCAGCGGTGGATCCAGGACGGGTTGGACTATCGCGGCGAGCCCGAGGAGGGCGTGCTTTGGTTGGGCGTCAACGCCGATCGGCGGTGGAGCCCTGATTGGGAGCAGGCGAAGTGGGCAAACTCGGTTTCGACGGCCGAGGGTGTGGCCACATTCGACGGAAATATGACGGCGCGCGCATATGCCGTCGCCGCCGCGGCTATGCCACTCTTGGCCCTGGGGTTGGCAGCGTGGAAACGCACCCGATGAGACGGTACGCAGGCACCGTGGTCGGCGTTCTGCTCGCTGCGTTGGTGGTGGCGGCGCCGCCGATACCTGGCATGGCCCCCAACGCAGGTCCCCAGCGAACCGATCCGTCTCTGGCGGTGTGCCATACGATCGAGGGCGCCGGTCGCACCAGTTCGATCGAGGTGGCGGGCACGGCGAGCGGTTTGGCGCGGGCGACGGTATTCGTCTCGGGCGAAGCCATCGCCAGCACCGAGTTCACCGTCGACCGTTCAGGGGGTGGCGGGCTAGCGGTGTCCGACCTGGCACCCGTCGGGGTGGCGGCGGTGGCAGTGGAGACGCCAAGCTCGGTCGCCGGAGTCTCGGTGATCACCTCGGGTGAGTCGAGCCTCGCCGCGGGGAGCTGCGGTGGGGTGCCTGGTCCCATGAGCGTCGTCGGTGGTGCTTCGACCGTCAGCGGCAATTCGCTCGACCTTTCCTTGGTGAACCCGTTCGCTGGGGAGGCATTGGTCAACGTCAACGTGAGCTCCGAGTCGGGTTTGGAGGGTGCGCCAGCGCTCACCGGTCTGGTCGTGCCACCCCTGTCGACGATCTCGTTCGATATCGCTGCGATGCTCCCGGCACGGGAGCGACTGACATTCGCCGTCGAGTCGACTCAGGGGCTCGTCGCGGCGCATCTGACGATGTCGAATGGGGTCGATGCCGCCAGTTGGTCAGGGGTTGAGCCCGCCGAAGACTGGTATCTGGCGCTACCACCGTTCGAGGAGCGTTTGGTGGTCATCTCTTCGGCTTCGGCAGCCGAGCTTTCCTTCCAGATTGACGTGTATGCCGCGGAGGGGGTGATGGAGGCCTATCAAGGGGGAGCCATCGGGCCCAGGGGAGAGGTCATGGTTGATCTGGCAGAGTTCAGCGGTGAGGCGATCGGGGTCCGGGTGATCGCCACCGGCCCCGTCGGGGTCTCCGGTGCCGTCATGGGCGAGAGCGGGCTGGCGATCGCCCCGGCCGTGCCTGCTCCGGCCACCGGCTGGCTCGCAGCCGGCGCCGGCTCGCTCGGTGACGACTCGGTGTCGTCGGTGGTCATTCTCAACACCGGCATCGAGGTCGTTGACGTGACCGTGGCCTCGATCGGAGGACCGCCCCGGGCGACCACTTACAGCCTCGAGCCGGGATCCGTTCGCCTTGTCGAGCTCACCGTCGGACGTGGTGCCCTGGTCGATGCCACCGGGGAGGTGGTTGCAGGCTGGTTCGCGGTCTCTCCTCGTGGGTTGGCGTGGGATTCCCCGCGCTCGATGCCCGATGGATGAGCGGCACCTCATCTTGGCCGCTCTCACCGCGGCCATCGTGGTGTTCGTGGCTTCGAGGAGGTGGCCGGTCCGCGGGTCCGGCCGACGCTTGGGGAGGGTCGACCTGGAACCAGGGGTGTACCTCTTCGGCTCGGCCACTTGCCTCTCATGCGAGCCGGCACGGGCGCGTATTCGCCGATCGATAGGTGACCGCTTCGTGGAGGTCGGCTGGGAAGGCAACCAGCAGCGGTTCGAGGACCTCTCCATAGACGAGATCCCAACCACGGTGATCGTCGACCTGCGGGGTCATGCCCGCGCCTTCCCGGGAACACCGCCCGATTCGAGGGTCCTTGAACGAGCAGTCCGCTCTTCCTAGCGTTGCCACCATGATCGTGAACTGTGCTCGCTGTGGGTCACCCGCCGGAACCTTTATGTCGTTTGCCTACGTCGACCGCGCGGTGTGGCTCGATGACCT
>CAZKFU010000009.1:12926-13415 GCA_964552165.1 uncultured Acidimicrobiaceae bacterium | reverse complement strand
GGCCAGCCGCGTCGTGAAACGCTCATCGAGGTACTCGACACCGAGACCCGTTGCAGCGGTCAATTCGGCGCCGAGCTCCCGTGCCGCCGCCGCCGAGGGGCCTTCGCGACCGGAGAGACCCACCGGCAATCCAACCACCAGGGTATCGACGTCCAACTCTTTTGCGAGCTCGGCGACCCGCGAGACGGCTTCCGCCCTGGCAACCACTTCCAGGGGCCGAGCCGTCATTCGGAGTTGATCGGAGACGGCGATGCCCACCCGCTTCGAGCCACAGTCGACCGCGATGACGCGGCTCACAGACCGGACAGCGCCTTCTCGGCCTCGGAACGAATGGTTGCCAGCGCCTCCCCGAGTTTTTCGCCTTCCGGCCCGCCCGCCTGGGCAAGCCCCGGGTCGCGAGACCCTCCTCCGCCCAACAGTCGGGCACCTTCGGCGATCAGCTCCCCTGCAGAGAGCCCCTTGTCAACGAGATCTGGGCTCGCCACCCCC
>CAZKFU010000009.1:0-12916 GCA_964552165.1 uncultured Acidimicrobiaceae bacterium | reverse complement strand
TGATCGACCGGGGCATCGGAATCGACCCCCGGCACCACGAGCTGATCTTCCGCGTCAACCGGCTCGCCATCTCCTCGAACTACCGCGCCGGTCTGACCAGCAACCCCCTCCCCTCGCCGTCGCTGCCTAGCACCACCAGCGAGGGCTCCATGATTCGATCGCGGACCCCCAGGGCGAGCTGACGCAGATCATTGGGATCGAGGCCGGAGACGCTTTCGACTACCAGGCTCCATCCACCGCTCGAACCCGCCTTGGCCGCGATCTCGGCGGCGATCACTCCCAGCTGGGAGCGTCGCAACACCCCCAGCTCCCCTTCCAGACCCTCAACCCTCTCCAAGAGCGCCTCAACACGTTGCGGCACCTCGAGGGCGGGCACGCGAAGACGGGAACCCAGGTTGTCGAGCGAACGCCTTGCTTCGGCGAGGCGGCGGTAGGCGGCCATCCCGGTCAGCGCCTCAACCCTTCTCAAGTTGGACCCGATCGAGCTCTCGCTCATCACCAGCAGCGGCCCCACCTCGCCTGCGGCTTCGGCATGGGTGCCCCCGCAGAACTCGATCGAGAAGCCGCCCACGGTGACCACGCGGACCGTCTCGCCGTACTTCTCACCAAAGAACGCCAGGGCACCCATCTCCAGGGCGTCCTCCTTGGATGTGATCTGAGTCCGGACGGGATGGTTGGCAATCAGCTTCTCATTGACCAGCCTCTCTATGTGCTCGATCTCGGGATCGGCGACCGCCGAGGTGTGGGAGAAGTCGAACCGCAGTCGTCCCGGCTCCACCAATGAGCCCGCCTGGGTGGCGTGGTCCCCGAGAACATCGCGCAATGCCCAATGCAGGACATGGGTCCCGGTGTGGCTCTTGCGGATGGCGTCCCGGCGAGGGGAGTCGATGGATGTAGCCACCTCCTGACCCACGGACAGCACACCGGAAACCACCCGCACCCGATGCCCGTGAAGGCCGGGGACTGCAAACTGGGTGTCGACGACCCGACCCTCGCCGGTGGCGGTGGTGAGAGTGCCGATGTCACCAACCTGCCCGCCCGACTCGGCATAGAACGGGGTTCGATCCAGGAAGACCTCGACGTCTCGGCCGTCGTGGGCGCTCTGGATCGGCTCGCCATCGGCAACGATCGACAGCACACGGCCCGAACCGGCCTCCTCGGTGTATCCGGTGAACTCGGTGGGGCCGACCTCCTCGAGAACCGATCTGTAGGTCTCCGAGGCCGCGGCGCTCGCAGCCCCCTTCCATGACATACGGGCACGATCGCGCTGCGCCGACATCTCCATCTCGAAGCCGGAGGTGTCAACTCCGTATCCCTTCTCGGCGGCGATCTCGCCCGTCAGCTCGATTGGAAACCCATAGGTGTCGTGAAGCCTGAAGGCGACGGCGCCGGAGAGCTCACCTCCTGGCTCCAACCCCTCTAACTCCTCGTCCAAGAGACGGTGTCCCGAGGCCAGGGTGCGGCGGAACTTCTCCTCCTCCCGGGTCACAGTTTCGAGTATTCGATCTCTCCGGTCGGCCAGGGTCGGGTACCACTCCGACATGAGATCGATGACCGTCGACGCCATCTCGGGCATCAGCAACCTCTCCTCGTGAAAGGCCCAACCGTGACGGACCATGCGACGCAGCAGCCTTCGCAGGACGTACCCGCGGCCCTCGTTGGAGGGAACGAGGCCATCGCCGATCAGGAAGGCCACCGAGCGAGCATGGTCGGCGAGGATCCTCAGGGTGACATCGGTCTCTCCGGACTCGCCGAGGTCGAGGCCCGTGTAGGACTCGGCGACCGCCACCAATGGCCGAATGGTGTCGATCTCGAACACCGAGGGAACATCCTGGAGGACGGCCGCGGTTCGCTCCAAGCCCATCCCGGTGTCGATGCTCTTGGCGGGGAGGTCGCCGACCACGTGATAAGGCTCGTCCTGGATGTTCTGCATGAACACGAGGTTCCAGATCTCGACGTAACGATCCTCGGTGCCCACCAGGGGGCCACCGGGCTCGCCATATGCCGGCCCGCGATCCCAGAAGATCGCCGAGCTGGGCCCGCAGGGCCCGGGCACACCCATCTGCCAGAAGTTGTCCTTACCCCCCCTTTGCACCCGCTCGGGGGGCACGCCGACCTCCTCGATCCAGATCCGCTCGGCGTCATCGTCGGTTTCGTGAACCAGAGCCGGTCGGGATCGAGCAGCAAACTCTCCGTAACGAACTCGTAGGAGGCGGCGATGGCCTCACTCTTGAAATAATCGCCAAAGCTGAAATTGCCCATCATCTCGAAAAAGGACAGATGTCGCGACGTGGTTCCGATGATGTCGATGTCAACGGTGCGGACGCATTTCTGGATCGACGTGGCGCGGGGGAAGGGCGCCTCCTCCTGACCGAGAAAATAGGGCTTGAACGGCACCATCCCGGCGTTGACGATGAGAAGGGTGGGATCCACGGGGATGAGAGATGCCGAGGGACGGAATACGTGACCCCTGGCGACGAAAAAATCGGTAAATGTCTGTCGGATTTGGTTGCTGTCCACTATGTCGTCTCGATGGGCGCCCGAGGTTACCGGCAGCCGTCGGTCATCTTCGGGCCTTTGGGCGCACCAGGCGAGCGGCAACCTCCAGAGCTGCCGCCCCACCGGTGGTCACCGCCCACCGCAGGTCTCGTGGCAGGGGCCTCCGACCCATTGCCTTCGCCATCACGTATCCCCCCGTGGCAGCGCCAATGCCAAACCACAAGGTCCTCTTCAGCATGCGCCCAGCGTATCTCGGCGCCTCATCTCCCCTCTCGCCCCAGAATCCTGTCGATGGTCTCGAGCCTCGCCGAGAGCTCGGCCTCATAGCCCCGGCTACCGGGTCGGTACAGAACCATGGGATCCACGCCGTCGGGGAAGTACCGCTGGTCGACCACGCCTCCCTCGGCGTCATGGCTGTACAGGTAGCCCTCTCCATGGCCGAGCTCCGCTGCCCCGCTGTATCCCGCTGACCGAAGATGCAGAGGGACGCTCGGCGGCGGCCCCTCGACCACCAGCTCGCGGGCGGCCGAGATCGCCCGCGCCACCGAGTTCGACTTGGGTGCCGTCGCCAGGAACAGCGTGGCGTGGCTGAGGTGATAGCTGGCCTCGGGCATTCCCACGTACGCCAAGGCTTGGGCGGCTGCCACTGCAACCGGAAGTGCCCATCGGTCGGCAAGCCCGATGTCCTCCGAGGCCAGGATCAACAGCCTCCTGGCGATGAACTCGGGGTCCTCTCCTCCTTCGAGCATGAGGTGCAGCCAGTAGAGGGCGGCATCGGGATCAGATCCACGGACGCTCTTGATGAACGCAGAGATCACGTCGTAGTGCTGGTCGCCCACCCGGTCGTAGCGAACGATCCTCCTCTGGAGGGCTTCGGCGATGTCTGAGACACCAATCTCGCTTCGACCGTCGCCACCGGCGAGCAGGGCCGCCACCTCCAATGCGTTGAGCGCTTGCCTGGCGTCTCCACCGGTCCGCGCGCCGAGGGTCTCCGTTGCTTCGGTGCTGATGGTGAGGCCGCCGCCGCCCAATCCTCTCTCCGCATCGCCGAGCGCCCGATCGACGAGCTCGACCACATCGTCAGGCTGGAGCTGATCCAGCCTGAACAGCGTCATCCGACTCATCAGCGGCGAGTTGACCTCGAAGAAGGGGTTCTCGGTCGTGGCACCGATCAAGATCAGTGTCCCCTCCTCGACACCGGGAAGAAGCGCATCCTGCTGGTTCTTGGCGAAGCGATGGATCTCATCGAGAAAGAGCACGGTGCGTCTCTCCTCGGCGGCGAGCCTGTCTTTGGCGGAAGCCAGCACGTCGCGAATGTCTTTCACGCCCGCAGAGGTGGCGCTGAGGGTGACAAACTCGGCCTCGGCGCGTGACGCGACCAGTCGAGCCAGGGTGGTCTTACCGGTGCCAGGAGGGCCCCACAGCAGCATCGACACCGGACGCCCCGACTCCACCAGGCGGCGGAAGGCAGCATCCGTTCCCATCAGCCCCCGCTGTCCCACTACCTCTGAGAGGTCCCGGGGCCGCATTCGAGTGGCCAGCGGGGCGTTTTGGGCGCTCAGATCGTCGGCTCGCGCCGAGAGGAGATCACTCATAGCCGCCGACGGTAACGGCTTTGTCGGAGCTGGTGAGAGTGCTACTCGTCGCCTTCGATGGTTTCCGCAGACGACTCGGACCGCCTCTGTCGAGCCTCGGCCGTAAGGGCGAGACCTAGCTCGCCGAGCTGATCGTCACCGACCCAGGTGGGCGACCCGGTCATCGGGTCGACTCCCGTCTGCGTCTTGGGAAAGGGGATGACCTCGCGGATCGAGCTCTCACCTTGTAGCACCATGACCAGACGGTCGATCCCAAAGGCGAACCCAGCGTGGGGCGGTGTCCCATACCGGAGCGCCTCCAGAAACCAGCCGAACCGCCTCTCCGCCGTCTCGGCATCGATGCCGAGGATCTCTAGAACCTGCCTCTGCACCCCGGGGTCGTGGATCCGCACCGAGCCAGAACCGAGCTCGACCCCGTTGAGCACCACGTCATAGGCCTTGGACAGGGCCTCGGTGGGACGGGCACGCATCTCCTCCAGCGAAACTGGTGAGGTGAACGGGTGGTGCGAGAACGTGAGCGAGCCGTCATCCTGCTCCTCGAACAACGGGAAATCGGTTACCCAGAGGAAGGCCAGGTCATCGTGCCCGATCGGTCGGAGAAGGTCGTTTCGCAAGCCGCCGAGAACCTCCACCGCCACCTTCCAGCGATCGGCAGCAAGCAACAGGACGTCACCAGGCTTGGAGCTCAGGGCTGCCATGACGGCTTCGGTCTCCCCCGCGCCCAAGAACTTGGATACCGGTGAGCGCAGCGAGCCGTCAGCCTCCACCACCATCCACACCAAGCCTTTGGCGCCAAGCTCGCGGGCTCTCTGGGTGAGATCGTCGCCGCGGGACCGCGACCACTCCAACTGACCGACATTGATCCCCCGCACCGTCCCCCCTGCCCGGAGCGCACTCTGGAACACCCCGAATTGCGTAGCGGAGAACACATCCGAGACGTCGACGATCTCGGCCTCGATACGAAGGTCCGGTTTGTCGCTACCGAACCGGTTCATCGCCTCGTGCCACGTGAGACGGGGAAATGGCCGGGCGAGACCCCCGCCACGCAACGCCAAAGTCGCCGCCACCAGCACACTCTCGATCACATCGAGAACATCGTCTCGATCCCAGAATGACCCCTCCAGGTCGAGCTGGGTGAACTCGAGTTGCCGGTCGGCACGAAAATCCTCGTCGCGGTAGCAGCGAGCGATCTGAAAGTAGCGCTCAACACCCGAGATCATCAGCAGTTGCTTGAAGAGCTGGGGGGATTGGGGGAGGGCGTAGAGCTCGCCCTTGCGCAGCCGGGAGGGCACCAGCATGTCCCGAGCCCCCTCCGGTGTGCTTCGGATCAGCGTCGGGGTCTCCACCTCGAGAAATCCCCTGTCGATCAGAGTCCGCCTGATCGCGGTCGTTGCCGCTGAGCGGGCCTTGAGGTTGGCTGCCATTCGGGGCCGTCTCAGATCGAGATAGCGGTGCTCGAGACGAACTCGTTCGTCGACCTCGACCCTGTCGTCGATCATGAACGGCAAGGTCGATGCCTCGGCGAGAACGGTGACCTCGGCGGCCCCGATCTCGATGAGCCCAGTCGCCATCTCGGAGTTCTCGGTTCCTTCCGGACGACGCCGTACCTGGCCGGTCACGGAGACACAGAATTCCATCCGGAGAGACTCCACCTGGGGGTGCTCAGCGGGGTCGGCGACCACCTGAACCAACCCCGAGGAATCGCGGATGTCGAAGAAGGCGATGCCCCCGTGATCACGGCGGCGCTGAACCCACCCGGCCACCGTCACCTCGTCGCCAACGGCCTCGACACCCAGGTCGCCAACATGATGGGTCCTCAACTGCTCTCCCTGATCCAAGAGGCCACCTCACGCAGCGGCATCTGCTTTTGCTCCCCGCCTCTCCGGACTTCGACGAGGTCATCTCCGCGAACGACCACCAGGTGCGGCACCCCTCGCCGTCCCGCTGTTCGGAGCTGGGCCTTGACCGACCTGGCCGCGGCATCGAAATCGACGCCAACCCCCTCGGCCCTGAGTTGAGTCGCCGCGTACAAGGCCTCGGTCGGACCTGTCTCCGAGACCACGAAAACCTTGATCTCGTCCTCGGGATCGAGGGTCGACACCGCCGCGATTCGGTCCAAACCCAGGGCAAAGCCAAGGCCGGGCGCCGGCTTGCCGCCTAGAGTCTTGGCCAGGTCGTCGTAGCGACCACCGCCGCCGACTGCATTCTGAGCACCCCTCAATCCGAGACCGATGTACTCCCAGGCCGTCCTGGTGTAGTAGTCCAGCCCCCGAACCAACGTGTGGTCGCTGGTGTAAGGGATCCCGATGCCTTCCAACGCGCCGAGCACGGCCCGGTGATGGTCGCCACAGGGCCCACACCAATAGTCCTCGAAACGAGGGGCCGCCTCGGCGATCGCCTCGGGTCCCGAATCGAGGAACCGCAGCGGATTGGTCGCGATCAAAGAGACCATGGAGTCGGGAAGCTGGGTCCTCTGTTCGTCTAGAAATCGACGGAGGTCGGCGAGGTAGCGCGGTCGGCACGCGTCGTCACCCAAGCTGTTGAGCCGCAGCTCGACCTCGACACCGGCAGCAGCCAGATAGCGCCATCCCAGCTCGATGACCTCGACGTCGGCCTCCGGCGAGCTCACCCCCATGTACTCGACACCGACCTGATAAAACTGACGCCTTCTACCAGCTTGGGGCTGCTCGTAGCGGAACATCGGCCCCGAGTAGGCTCCTTTCCAGACGGCCTGGCCTCCCCGATTGAGATAGGCGCGTACCGCGCCCGCCGTTCCCTCCGGACGCAGAGTCAGCGACCGGCCGCTCTTGTCGGAGAACGCATACACATGTTTGGTGACCACTTCGGTGGTCTCCCCGACGCCTCTGGCGAAAAGCTCGGTGGCCTCGAAGACAGGGAGCAGCATCAACGGATACCCATAGCGACCCGACATCTCCTCCCAGAGAGTCAGGATCCTTCGCCACAGCCGCGACTCGGGCGGCAGGATGTCGTCGGTTCCCTTAGGTGGTTGAAAGCTCATCAGGGCCCTGCGACGTTAGCGGTAGACGAATAGCCCAACCAGGCACCACGAAGAGCTCACGGCTCCCAATGCAGTCGAAACGGGTTGAAGCGTCGTTCCTGCCCGATCGTCGTCTCCGGACCGTGTCCGGGCAGGACCCGAGTCGAGTCGGGAAGGGTCATCACCTGGTCCCGCATGGATGTCAACAGGTCACCGAGATTCCCGCCGGCGAGGTCGGTGCGGCCGATTGACCCAGCGAAGAGTTGATCGCCCGAGAACAATGACTCTGCCGTCTCTAGGTAGACACAGCAGTGTCCCGGGGTGTGGCCGGGTGTGTGACGCACCTCGAGGCTCAGCCCGGCGAGTTCCAGAATCTGTCCGTCGCTCAGTCTCTCCATGTGGGCGGGCGCCCCATACTCGCCGGGGGGAGCCATCCCGAACATGATGCGGAGCTGCTCCTCGGGGTTTCGGGTGAGGAAGTCATCGTCGGGGTGGGAGTACACCGCGGCGGACGTCTCGTCGGCGAGCATGGCGGCTCCGCCGGCGTGGTCGACGTGCCCATGCGTGAGGATGATGGCGGCCACGGTGAGACCGAGCTCGGCCACCTCCTTCCCCACTGCCCCCGGCTGGGGAGGAGCATCGATCACCACCGCAGTTCCCCTGGCCTCGGCGGCGACTATCCAGGAGTTGGTGGCCGCCATCCAAAGCGGCAGGCCACGGATGATCACGCCGAGGCCGGATCGTTGGCGATCCGAAAGGCGTTGAAGACGCCGTCTACCCCCCGCAGGTCGGCGAGCAGCTTGGGAAGCTGGCCGGGATCGGACAGCTCTACCTCGTAGCGAAGAGTCGCCACCCTGTCGCCGTCGACAAGGGTGGAGGAGGCGGTGATGTTCCCTCCGGTGTCACTCACCACAGAGGTCACGTCGCGGAGGAGCCTGGTGCGGTCGAGAGCCTCCACCTGGATCCACACCGCGAACGCCTCGTTGCGTGGCGGCCAGGCCACATCCACCGTGCGCTCCGGCCGCTCGGAGAGAGAGGCCACGTTGGTGCAGTCGGAACGATGAACCGAGACCCCCCTGCCCACCGTCACGTATCCCACGATCGGGTCGCCGGGCACGGGGCTGCAACATTGGGCGATCGTCACCAGCATGTCGTCCTGGCCCTCCACGATGACCTCGGTGGAGTGCGTCCGCGGCCTCCGACGCGGGGTGAAGAGCTCGTCGCCGGTGTCGGGTGTGAGGATGCGGTTGATACGGGCGGCGATGGTGTCGGATGAGATGGCACCTTCGCCCACGGCGGCCAACAACGACTCGACATCCCGTTTCCCCAAGTCGGGGGCTATCCGGTCGAGCAGCTCCTCTCGCTCCTTGCTCGACAGATCCGACGCCTCACGCTTGAAGACGGCGGCGACGGTCTCCCGGCCCTCGGTCACGGCTTGCTCCCTCCTCTCCTTCAGATACCACTGTTTGATCTTCGACCTCGCCCTCGAGGTGCGGACCACCGACAGCCAATCCCGGCTGGGGCCGGCGTCCACGGCGTTGGAGGTGATGATCTCGACTATGTCCCCCGACTCGAGCCGGGTGGGGAGCGGGAGAAGCCTGCCGTTGATGCGCGCCCCGACGCAGCGGTGGCCCACCTCGGTGTGGACGGCGTAGGCGAAATCTATGGCGGTGGCGCCCCGCGGCAGCGCTTTCACGTCCCCGGCGGGTGTCAGCACGAACACCTCGTCTTCGTAGAGATCGAGCTTGAGATTGGCGAGGAACTCGTCCAAGTCATCCTCGTCGTGGATGCTCTCCACATCGACCCAGTGCATGCCCTCCTCGACGGCGCCTTCCTTGTATCTCCAATGGGCGGCGACTCCCGACTCGGCGCGCCGATGCATGTCCGAGGTCCTGATCTGTATCTCGAGTGGTTTGCCATCGGGCCCGATGACCGTAGTGTGGAGGGATTGATAGAGGTTGATCTTGGGCATGGCGATGTAGTCCTTGAACCGGCCCGCCACCGGGACCCAGTTGCTGTGGACGAGCCCCAGCGCCGCGTAGCAGTCCTGGGTCGAGGCGGCGACCACCCTGATCCCTATCAGGTCGTGGATCTCCTCGAAAGGCCGCCCCTGCTCCATCATCTTTCGGTATATCGAGTAATGATGCTTGGGGCGCCCACTGACCTCGGCATTGATGCCTGACTCCTCCAACAACGCCGATATCTCGTTGGTCATCTTCTCGATGAAGATCTCTCTCTCGGATGCCCGCCCCGCCAGCTTGGCCTCGATCTCGGCGAAAGGGCCCGGGTAGAGGATCTCGAAGCAGCGATCCTCCAACTCATGCTTGATCTCCTGTACGCCCAGGCGGTGTGCCAATGGCGTGTATATGTCGAGGGTCTCGGTGGCAACCCTCTCCCGTTTCTCGCGACGGAGGGCGCCCACGGTCCTCATGTTGTGGAGCCGGTCGACCAGCTTGATGAGCAGGACCCTCACATCCTGGGCCATCGCCACCACCATCTTCCGGATGGTTGCCGCCTGGGCCTGTTCCCGGTTGGAGTAGTCCAAGCGATCCAATTTGGTGACACCGTCGATGAGCCGTGCCACCGTCTCGCCGAAGTGGGAGCGGATCTGCTCCAGGGTGATCTCGGTGTCCTCGACCGTGTCGTGGAGCAGGGCCGCTTCCAGGGTGGCGGCGTCTAACCCGTATTGGGCAAGGATCAGAGCCACCGCCAGCGGGTGGGTGATGAAAGGGTCGCCGGACTTACGAACCTGACCGTGGTGTGCCTGTGCCGCCATGTCGAAGGCAGCGATGATGCCGTCCGCGGGGGCGCCCGGGTGGTGCTCTCCGAAGGCGGCGAGGACATCGGCCAGCTCGACGCGGCCGGAGCCGTCAGTCGTAGCTGGCAAGGGCATGAAACGGCACTCCGTCGAGGGCATCTCGCCCGTTGAGGAAGGCAAGCTCGATAAAGACACTGAATCCCACGACCTCTCCCCCACCGCGCCGCAACAACCGAACCGCGGCAGCGGCCGTCCCCCCGGTGGCGATCACGTCATCGACGAGAAGGACCCGCTCGCCGGTGAGCAGGGCATCGGTGTGCATCTCCAGGCCGTCGAGCCCGTACTCGAGCTGGTAGTCCTCACGCACGGTGTCGTAGGGGAGTTTGCCCGGCTTTCGCAAGGGGATGAACCCGGCGCCCAACCGGTGCGCCACCGGGGTGGCGAGCGTGAAGCCACGAGCCTCGATGCCTGCGACCTTGGTCACACCAGAGTCGACGAATGGCTCGGTCATCTTCTCGATCAGAGTCGAGAAGGCGCCGGCGTCGCCCAGAACCGGGGTTATGTCCTTGAACACGATCCCCGGCTCGGGAAAGTCAGGGATGTCGCGTATCAGCGATTGCGGGTTCTCCACCACAGCAGTTTATGCCGGTGGCGTCGATTCAAACGTGGCTCACCGCCGACGATGCACCGTCCGGTCCCAGCGTTGTGCCCACTC
This sequence comes from uncultured Acidimicrobiaceae bacterium, assembly GCA_964552165.1. Classification (GTDB taxonomy): domain Bacteria; phylum Actinomycetota; class Acidimicrobiia; order Spongiisociales; family ZC4RG35; genus CAZKFU01. Next base: position 2,351 of record CAZKFU010000009.1, on the reverse strand, counting down.
GGGCTCGGATTCCTTCCATGTGGCGAGAAGCGGGGCGGCCACGAAGATCGATGAATAGGTGCCGGCTGCGATGCCGACGAAGAGGGCGAGCGCGAAGTCGCCAAGGGTGTGTGTTCCCAATATGAATGAGCCCACGAGCAGGATGCTCCCCACGGGGAGTAGTGAGGTGAGCGACGTCATCAGCGAACGTGCCAGCACTTGGTTCATGGCGACGTTCACGATATCGGTATAGGTAGATCTCTCATCGCCGGCGACGAGCTCTTCCACCTTGTCGAAGACCACGACCGTGTCGTAGAGCGAATAGGCGAGGATGGTGAGGATCGCCACCACGGTGGCGGGAGTGACCGCGAAACCGGTGACGGAGTACACGCCAACTGTCAGCAAGAGGTCGTGGCCCAAGGCGGCGAGACCCGCCAGCGCCATCTTGAGCTCGAGCCTCCAAGAGATGAACAGGATCACGGCGCCCACGAACACCCCGAGGGCCATCAGGGCCCGCCGAGCCACCAAGGTGCCAAACGTGGGACCGATGGCATCGATGGAGACATCGGAGCGGGGTGTCCCGGTCAGGGCTGTTATGGCGTCGAGAGCCGCATTCTCGGTCTCTGCGTCAAGGGCCTCGCTTTGGACCAAGACCGCGGCACCGTCGTCCAAGAGCTGGATGGTGGCGGTGGAGACCCCCGAGGCGGTCAGGGCCGACCGTAGGTCGGCAACTGTGGCGCTTCCCGGGTTCTCGGCCTGGATGGCGAATCCCCCGGTGAACTCGACACCAAGATTGAGCTGGCGCAGAACGAGACTGCCCAGCGACACCGTGAGGAGCACGGCCGAGATGAGAAACCACCGGTGGCGGCCACCGACAAAATCCACCTTCGTCTCACCACGGCCCACCTTCCTCACCCAGGTCACAGCGCGGCCCCTCTCATCGAGAAGGTCCCGCCGTCACCCAAGGGGGTCTCGGCCAACGCCGCGGCCGCCCTCCTGGTGAAGGTCCTCGCCACAAAGATGTCGAGGATGGTGGCCAGTCCCAAAGCCAACGCGAAGCCTTTGACGGCACCCACCGACAGCACCCACAGCAACCCGGCACCGAGAAGCGACACCGTGTCGGCGGTGAGGATGGTGCGGAAGGCGAGGCGGAAACCCTCGAGAGCGGCGTCGGGGGCGGGCAGGCCGCCCCTGATCTTCTCCTTGATTCTCTCGAAGAAGACGATGTAGCTATCGGCCGTGATCCCGATGGCGACAATCACCCCGGTCACACCGGCAAGCGTCAAGGTCAGTCCCTGATATCTGCCGAGCAGCGCAAGCAGCGTCAGCAGCAGCGACCCAAAGACGGTGAGCCCGACGATCGCCACCAACCCCAGCGACCGATAAACCGCCAGCAGGACGGTGGCCACCAAGGCGAGCCCGGCGAGACCGGCAGTGATACCCGACCGCAACGAGTCCTCGCCAAGTGTCCCTGAGACCTTGCTGATGGCGGATCGCTCGAAAGCCACCGGCAGAGAGCCATATCTGAGCACCACAGCGAGATCGAGCGCCTCATCCTGATCGGTTGCCGACCTTCCCACCGTGATCTGGGCCCGCCCCCCGGTGATTCCCTCGGTGGGGGAAACTGTTGCGTTGACCTCGGGTGCGGTCACCACGAGGCCATCGAGGACGATGGCGATCTGTCGGCGGGGATCGCCAAGAGGATACGAGGCGGCCTCGGCAGTGAGCTGGGCAAAGAGCGTCGCTCCTTCATCGGTCAAGTCGAGAGTGACCGCCCAGATGGCCGAGTTGGGATCGAAGCCGGCAAGCGCCTCGGCGACGTGCTCGCCCTTGAGCCGGGCGGCTCCCAGCTCCAGCACACGGGCACCGGCACCCGCCTGCTCGTGAATGAGAAAGGCGGGGGAGTCAACGGCGTCCTCGATGGTGAGCCCGGTGTCGGGGTCGATGCCGGGGGGAACATCCTCGCTACCTGCCAACGGGCCCAGCGCCCCCGGGTAGGCGTCGAGCACGGGGCGGAACGAGAGCTGACCGGTCTGACCGACTGCCTCGATCGCCCGCTGCTCATCCACGACCCCAGGTAGCTGCACCACCACGGTGTTGCTCCCTGAGATGGCTATCTCCGGCTCCTGGACGCCGCCGAATGCCTCGATCCGACGACGCATGACATCAATGGCCACCTCGATCCGGTCGAGCGGCGTGCCCTCAGGTGCAGTGAGCACCACCGACGTCCCGCCTTGCAGGTCGAGGCCAAGGCGCGGTGTGACGCCAAGGGCGAGCGTCGCCGCCAGGCCCCCCCAGGCGATGGCCAGGACTACCGAGAGCCCGACCAGCCGACGAGTCACTCGGCGCTTTCGCCCACCCGAGCGCCGATG
>CAZKFU010000008.1:9850-13765 GCA_964552165.1 uncultured Acidimicrobiaceae bacterium | reverse complement strand
GCAGAGGGCTCTCCCTGATCGGTGAACGTGGCCTGCCGCTGATCGGAACCGGCGACTGGAACGACGGGTTTAACCGGGTGGGCCGAGAGGGTCGCGGGGAGAGCGTGTGGCTCGGGTGGTTTCTCGACGCCAACCTGAGGCGTTTCGCCGACCTCGCCGAGAGCGTGGGCGAGGCTGATCTCGCATCGCGTTGGCGGCAGGGGGCACGACTTCTCCGCTCTAGCATCGAAGCCGAAGCCTGGGACGGGGACTGGTATCGCCGCGCCTTTTTCGACGACGGCACTCCGATCGGCTCGTCGGTGAGTCCCGAGGCCCGTATCGACTCCATCGCTCAATCCTGGTCGGTGATCCACGGTGGCGGCACAGAGCGACGGGCACGTCGAGCCATGGAATCGGTGGAGGAATACCTGGTCCATCGGGGCGACGGTTTGGTCCTCCTGTTCGACCCGCCTTTCGACGAGTGGGAGGTCGACCCGGGTTACATCAAGGGATACCTCCCCGGTATTCGCGAGAACGGAGGGCAGTACACCCACGCCGCCGTCTGGTGTGCGATCGCCTTTGCCACCTTGGGCGACGGTGACCGGGCCGGTGAGTTGTTCAGCCTCCTCAATCCGATCAACCATGCCAGCACCAGGGCGGGGATCCACCGGTATCGAGTGGAGCCCTATGTGGCGGCGGCAGACGTGTATTCGGAGGCGCCCCACGTGGGCCGAGGAGGCTGGACCTGGTACACGGGCTCGGCGGGATGGATGTATCGAGCCGGGGTGGAGTGGATACTCGGCTTCCGCCTACGGGGGACCAGCCTCGTTCTCGATCCATGCATTCCTCGCGCTTGGAGGGACTTTGAGATCTCCTTCCGCTATCACTCCTCCCGATACGAGATTCAGGTCAGCAACCCAAACGGGGTGACCAAGGGGGTGGTCGCATTGACCATGGACGAAGAAACCCTGAATCCAGACTCCGAGCTGAAACTGGTCGATGACGGCTCCACCCATCAGGTACGGGTGATCCTGGGCTGAGGCCTAACCTCGCCCCCGGCATGGAGATCTTCGATGACGTCGTGGCCGCCATCGGTAACACGCCGCTCGTTCGGCTTTCCCGCCTCCACCCTCCGGGGAATCTCGTCGCCAAACTCGAGTCCCTCAACCCCGGTGGCTCGGTCAAGGAGCGGATCGCCGCATTCATGATCGACGCCGCCGAACGGGAAGGCCTTCTGGCACCGGGAGGCACCATCGTCGAGCCAACATCGGGCAACACCGGGGTCGGGCTGGCCCTGGTCGGGGCGGTGCGCGGCTACCGGGTGATTTGCACCGTTCCCGACAAGGTGTCCAAGGAGAAACAGGACCTGCTCCGCGCCTATGGCGTCGAGGTAGTCGAGACCCCAACCGACCTCGGGCCCGATCACCCGGATTCCTACTATGGAGTGGCCAACCGGCTCACTTCCGAGATCGAGGGTGCCTTTCAACCCAACCAGTATTTCAACCCAGCCAACCCCGAGGCCCACTACCGAACCACCGGCCCCGAGCTGTGGCGGCAGACCGATGGCACCATAGATGTCCTCGTCGTCGGTGTGGGCACAGGGGGCACCATCACCGGAGCGGGACGGTTTCTCAAGGAGCAGAAGCCCGACATCATCCTGGTTGGGGCAGATCCCAAAGGCAGCATCTACACAGCCGGGCCTCATGGCGACATCCACCAATACTTCGTCGAGGGTGTCGGCGAGGACTTCTACCCGGAGACCGTAGACCTCGCCCTGATAGACCGCTGGGAGATGGTCGACGACGCCACCTCTCTGATCATGGCTCGACGACTGGCGCGGGAGGAGGGTCTCCTCGCAGGCGGATCGGGGGGTATGGCGGTGGAAGCGGCGCTACGGGTCGCCGCCGAGGACCAATCGAAGCTGGTGGTGGTGGTGATTCCCGATTCGGGCCGGAGTTATCTGTCCAAGGTATTCAACGACGAGTGGATGACCGAGCACGGGTTCGACGTGTGAGCGCGACCGAGCCCCGGCAGGTGCCAGGGCTCGATCATCAACAATCAGCGTGCTTCGGTTCCTAGAACCGCCGCGGATGGACTAGGTCCGCGGTGCTCAGAGTTGGGTGGTCCGAGTATGAAGTCGCCACCGTGCCTCGCGGCGAGCGGCAACATTGACCTGCGCCACTCAGCGCTCGGCCACCTCCAGAGTCCAACAGCTAGATAACAGTTCGGACCACCTCCTTTCTCTGGTAGCGGAGATTCTGCCACGGAACCAGAGCAATGGGGACGAATTTCTCCTGAGCATCACAACCGAAGTTGAGAGAGGAACCACTCCCACAGATCTCCGGCGGCATCGATCCCGTTGTTGAGCGCCCACGCCAGGACGACGACGAGAGCGATCAAGAGAATGGTGGTGGCAATGGTGCGAAATCGGTACACCTGCTGCTGGTTGGGATCATCGATGTAGGAGGGCTCGACGGGAAGCGGTGGAGCGGGGCTGATCACAGGCTCGGGTGGAGCCGTCAGCAAGGCGGGCGCTTCGGCAGCAGCGGGTCGCGAGGTCCCTAGGGCTTCCAGCTTCTCCACCCATGACGGGCCTGGCTCCCCCGCGGCGGGCCGGCTTCTCTCGTCTGTCGGCGTCGAAGGCGCCAGCGACGCCAGCGCCTGCTCCATCGTCGGCCTCTCCTCGAGGTTGGGAAGATCGAAACCAGCCTTCTCCAACAGCGCCCGCTCGTTGGCCCCGATCACAGCGGCGAGCGCCGACACCGTCTCGGGGTCTTTGGGCAGGGCTTGGTCGCGCTCCCAACTGCGGATAGTGCTCGGGGAGCGGCCCACCAAATCGCCAAGGCGGGCCTGGCTCAGACCCAGCTTGGTTCGGCGGTAACGGACAATCCTTCCGAAGCTGCGCTCTGGCATCGCCTATGTGAGGTTACCTGAGAACCGCATCGTTCCCAATGCTGTGAATCAGCCTTTGCGTTGCGCCTCGGTGGCTGCGATTGCTGTCATGTTGACGATGTCGGACACCGAGGCGTCACGCTGCAAGACGTGGACCGACTTGCACAGCCCACTGAGAATGGGACCGATCACCTCCGCCTCACCCAGCCGATTCAGAAGCTTGTAGCTGGCATTGGCCGCAGTCAGAGTGGGGAACACCAGGACATTGGCGGGAGACCGGAGCGGCCCGTCGGGGCGCCGAGCAAGAAGCAGCTCCTCGACCACCGCGGTGTCAGCCTGCATCTCCCCGTCCGCCGGTATGTCGGGCCGTGCCTTGTGGAAGAGATCGACCGCGGCGCGCACCCGAGCCGGCTCGTCTCCCCCCGCCGATCCGAAGTCGGAATAGGAGATGAACGCCACCCGAGGGTTACGGCCGAACTGGCGAGCGGCGACATCGGAGGCAGCGGCGGCGATCTCTGCGAGTTGGGCAGACGTCGGCTGGATGTTCACCGCGCAGTCGGTGAAGAAATAGGGGCGGCCGAGCATGTGAACGATGTAGAGAGAGGACACGATTGTCCGGTCCTCTTCCATGTCGAGCACCTGCAGCGCCGGCCGGATCGTCTCCGGGTAGAACGAGCTCAACCCACCCAGAACCGCGTCGGCCAGGCCCTCCCTCACCATGAGGCAGGCGAACATGTTTGGATCGAACACCCGGTTCTCCGCCTCGTGGAGCGACATCCCCTTGTGCCGGCGGAGGCTCTCCAACGTGGCGGCGAAACGCTCGCGGGTCTTCTCCTGAGCTTGAGGGTCGATGACCTCGAGACCAGCCAGATCGAGCCCAGCCCCGGAGGCCAGGGCGTCAATCTTCCGAGCCGGGCCGATGAGCAGCGGTTCCGCAATCCCCTCATCCCGAACCCGCACCGCCGCCCGCAGGATCCGAACGTCGTCGGCTTGGGGAAATGCGACCTTGCGTGGCTCCGACCGCGCCATGCTGGTCACCGCGCT
>CAZKFU010000008.1:0-9840 GCA_964552165.1 uncultured Acidimicrobiaceae bacterium | reverse complement strand
ACGACGCCTGGAATCGAGCCTGTAACTGACGCCGGTAGGCGTCGAGGTCTTCCAGGGGCAGCCTCGCCAGCCCCTCATCGGTGGCGGCCTGGGCCACCGCCGGCGCCACCCTCCACAGCACCCGCGAGTCGAACGGTTTGGGAATCAAGTATTCAGGGCCGAATTGGAGCCTGTCCAGGTCGTACGCGTTGAGGACCGCCTCCGGGACCGGTTCCTTCGCCAGGTCGGCAAGAGCGCGCGCCGCGGCCACCTTCATCCCCTCCGACACGGCACGGGCCCGAACGTCGAGGGCTCCGCGAAAGATGAAGGGGAACCCGAGGACATTGTTCACTTGATTGGGAAAGTCGGAACGGCCCGTCGCCATGATCACGTCGGGGCGCGCTTCCAGCGCCTCGTCGTAACCGATCTCGGGGTCGGGGTTGGCCAGGGCGAAAACGATCGGATTTGGGGCCATTCCCCGAATCATGTCCTTGGTGAGCGTTCCCGCCACCGAGACCCCAAAGAAGACGTCGGCGCCGACCAGGGCCTCCCCCAGGTCCCGGGCATCCGTCGCCCGGGCGAACTCCGCCTTTGACGAGTTCAGGTCGTCGCGGTCGAGATGGATCACCCCACGGGAGTCGACCATGAGCACATTGGCGGGATCCACGCCGAGATGGATGAAGAACTTCGCCGAAGCTATCCCGGCGGCGCCGGCGCCCGAGAACACCACCTTGGTCGCCGATATGTCGCGACCCGTGATCTCCAACGCGTTGAGAAAGGCAGCGCCGCCGATGATGGCGGTCCCGTGCTGGTCATCATGAAAGACCGGAATCTCCAAGCGCTCCCGCAGCGTCTCCTCGATGTGAAAGGCGTCGGGAGCCTTGATGTCTTCGAGGTTGATGCCACCCACAGTGGGGGCAAGCATCTCGCAGAACCGGATGACATCGTCGGGGTCATTGGCATCGATCTCGAGGTCGAATACGTCGATGTCGGCAAAGCGCTTGAAGAGGACGGCCTTCCCCTCCATTACCGGCTTGCCCGCCAAGGGACCGATGTTTCCCAACCCGAGCACGGCAGTCCCATTGGAGACCACGGCGACCAGGTTGCCTCGGTTAGTAAACCTGAACGCGGCGTCAGGATCCTCGGCAATGACGCGGCATGGCTCGGCCACCCCCGGTGTGTAGGCGAGGCTGAGATCCGATTGGGTGGCGGTGGGTTTGGTGGCTCGTATCTCGAGCTTGCCGGGACGAGGCTGCTCGTGATATTCGAGAGCTTCAGAGAAACCCCGCTTGGTCGCCATGAAGAAAAGGGTACCCACAACCCGCGCCGGCTCGGAAAGCCGCTCAGATTCTGCGACAATGGGACATACGGATGAGGCCTGGCAACATCCCAATCATCGAAGCCGCCGACGGGTACAAGGTTCTCGCCGGCTGGCGAGTTGGAGCCGAGCCCGAGGAGTCCACGACAAAGTCGGGGCTGCTGGTCCCGGCGGGGACCAAGAACGGGAACGACGCTCTAGCGCTGGTCGACGTCCAGACGGGCCAACGCTTCTGGGCAGTTCCCACCGGTGCTTGGCGGTTCATCTGGCCGCCTACGGGACAGCCGGTGGTGGCGGTGCGGGAGTCACAGATCATCGCCGAGGAGGAGCTGGACCACGTCGAAAGTGATGGACAGTATCTGTAGGAAAAACGTGGCACGCCGCGACCCTTCGCTCTCTACCGTCATGGCTCCATGACATCTGATAAAGGCACCGGACGACAGCGACGCCGCCTGACAGCGACCGTCACCGACCTCGAAGTTCGCCGCCAGCGCGCCCTCCTCGTCGGCGTCGAGTGGGGAGGAATGGCTACCGCCGACGCCGAGCGGAGCCTCGATGAGCTGGCGCTCCTGACCGAGACCGCTGGTCCGGACCCAGTGGATCGTGAGCTGGTGCGCCGAGCACAGCCCGATCCCGGATTGTTCCTCGGCAAAGGCAAAGCCGGTGACCTTTCCCGACTCACCAAGACACTCGACATCGATGTCGTCATCTTCGACAACGAGCTCACCCCGGCTCAGCAACGCAATCTCAACGAGCTCTTCGGATGCGACGTCGTCGATCGCGAGGGGCTGATCCTGGACATCTTCGCCCAACACGCAACGTCCAAGGAGGGCACCATCCAGGTCGAGCTCGCCCTTTACCGGTACAACCTGCCCCGGCTCCGCGGAATGGGGGGGTCTCTCTCCCAACAAGGTGCCGGGGTGCTCGCCCGAGGTCCTGGTGAGACGAAGCTGGAGACTGATCGGCGGCGGATTCTGCAGAGGATCGCCCGGCTGGAACGGGAGCTTGCCTCCTCCTCCCGACACCGACACACTCAGCGCAAGGCGCGCCGCAGCAGCAATCTCCCGGCGATAGCGATCGTGGGCTACACCAATGCCGGCAAGTCCACCCTTCTCAACACCCTCACCAACTCGGAGGTGCTGGCGGCCGATCAGCTTTTCGCGACACTCGACTCCACGGTGCGGCGTCTCGAGCTCGCCGATGGCCGAGCGGCCCTCATCTCCGACACAGTCGGATTTGTGCGGAGGCTGCCCCACCAGCTGGTGGAGGCGTTTCGCTCCACTCTGGCCGAGGTCTCCGAGGCCGATCTCCTCCTCCACGTAGTAGACGCATCCGACACCGACCCCGAGGGCCAGATCGCTGCCGTTCGCGAGGTGCTTGCCGAGATCGATGCCATCGCCATCCGAGAGCTCCTGGTTCTGAACAAGTCCGACATCGCCGATCCTCTCTCGATGCGCAGACTCCAGAACCTCCATCCGGAGGCGGTGACGATCTCTGCGATGACCGGTGAAGGGCTATCAGACCTGCAGCACGCGGTGACGGAGATGACGCGGCCTGCGATGGTCACGCTCACTCTCGATATCCCCTACCAGAGGGGCGATGTGGCAGCGGCTGCGCACCGCGCCGGGGAGGTGCTCACCGAGAAACACGACGAGGAGGGGACCATCCTCGAGGTGCGGGTACCTGCTCGGCTTGCCGACGGGTTTGCGGCATTCGTCCGCTGAGCCCGACCGATACGATGGCCCGATGTCTCAGCCAGCCGCAGTAGCCGTACTCGGTCTCGGGGTGATGGGCCAGAACCTCGCCCTCAACCTCGCCGACCACGGATACCGAGTGGCGGTGTTCAATCGGCGAACGACGGTCACCGAGCAGTTCGTGAGAGGTGAAGCCGGGCAGGCCGACATCGTGGCCGCCACGACATTGGAAGAGCTGGTGGAGGCTCTCGATCGGCCCCGTCGAATCCTGATGATGATCACCGCCGGGGCAGCGGTGGACACCGTGGCCCGTGACTTAGCCCCTCTCCTCGACCCGGGGGACATCATCATCGACGGGGGCAACTCGCTCTATACCGACACTCGGCGGCGCGTTGACGAGTACGGGTCGATAGGTATCCGCTTTGTGGGCGCCGGGATCTCCGGAGGAGAGGTGGGCGCCCGCAACGGGCCGTCGATCATGCCGGGGGGCGACTCCGGGGCATGGCCCGACATCAAGGAGATGCTCCAGGCGATAGCCGCCACGGTGCCCGATGGCACCCCTTGCTGCGACTGGGTTGGGCCCGATGGCGCCGGGCACTACGTCAAGATGGTGCACAACGGCATCGAGTACGGCGACATGCAGGTGATCGCCGAGGCGTACCACCTGATGCGAGACGGGTTGGGCCTGACCAACGAGCAAATGGGCGAGATCTTCTCCGATTGGGGGACGGGAGTCCTCGACAGCTACTTGATCGACATCACCGGGCGCATCCTCGCCGAGGAGCAAGGCGCCGTTCTCGATTCGATACTCGACGCCGCCGGACAGAAAGGCACCGGGAAATGGACGGTGATCTCCTCGATGGAGCTGGGTCAGCCGACCACGCTCGTAGCCGAAGCGGTGTATGCGCGGATCGTGTCCGCCTTCAAGGAGGAGAGGGTCAACGCATCCAAGCTCCTCCGCGGACCGGATCGGACGATCGTGGACGACGACGGCTTCGTGGACGCGATCCATGACGCTCTCTACGCCTCGAAAATCGTCAGTTACGCACAGGGTTTCCTCCAGCTGGCGGCAGCCTCGACGGAGTACGGGTGGGACCTCGACTTGGGCCGGATCGCCCAATTGTGGCGCGAGGGGTGCATCATCAGGGCTCGGTTCCTCGACGACATAACGGCCGCCTTTCACCGTGATCCGGAGTTGTTGAATCTGCTTCTCGACGAGTTCTTCCGCGAGGCGGTGGACAACGCCCAGTCGGGATGGCGCCGGGTGGTCTCCACCGCAGTCGAGGTGGGGATCCCGGTACCCGCCTACGCCACCGCCTTGGGGTTCTACGACTCCATCCGGTCTGACCGGCTACCGGCAAACCTGATCCAGGCGCAGCGTGACTTCTTTGGCGCCCACACGTACGAGCGGATCGACCGGCCCCGAGGCGAGTTCTTCCACCACCATTGGGAGGGTTGACCCGACTACAGCGGGGGTGTCCCGGGGACCTCGATCTGCGATCGCCGCACCAGGCCGGGATCATCGGCGTCGGCAGCTTCGACGTGCTCCCGCCTCACCCCCATCACAAAGAGGATTGCGTCCAGATATGGGACGCTGAGGCTGGTATCGGCGGCATCCTCGACGACCTGCTTGGCGTTGAACGCGATCCCCAGACCGGCAGTAGCCAGCATGTCCAGGTCGTTGGCGCCGTCGCCCACCGCCACGGTCTGCGATATCGGGATGCTCTCCAGGCTCGCCACCTGGCGCAGGAAATCGGCCTTCCGCTTGGAGTCGACAAACTCGCCCTCCAGCCTCCCGGTGAGCCGCCCATCGGCGATCTCCAGCGTGTTCGACAACGAGTGATCGATCCCCAGGTCGGAGGCGAGAGCGTTGGTGAATCGGGTGAAGCCGGCCGAGACTATTGCTGTCTTCATCCCCAATCGCTTCAGGCTCCGGATGAAGGTGCGGGCACCCGGAGTCAACGTGATCTTGTTCGTCACCCGGCCGATGACACCTTCGTCCAGGCCCTCCAAGAGACGGACCCGCCGACGCAACGACTCCTCGAACTCGATCTCGCCCGCCATCGCTCTCGTCGTCAGAACTGCCACCTCTGCCTCGACTCCCGCCTCCGCCGCCAGGAGGTTGATGATCTCATCCTGGATGAGGGTCGAGTCGACATCCATGATGACGAGGCGCTTGGCGCGTCGCTCCAGATCATCGGGCTGGATTGCGACATCTATCGGGCGCGCGGCGGCGACCGACACCAAACCCTCCCGCACTCGATCCAGATCGCCGTTGGAGACAATGAGCTCGTAGCTGACCACCGGGTACCGGGAGAGCCGGAAGATGCGGTCGATATTGCCCCCGGCCGTTGCTATCGCCGCAGCCACATCACCAAAGTCCTCGGGCCCGACCCGAGCTCCGATGATCGTCACCACTGTCTTCTTTTTCTGCGGCGTCGGGGGCTTCTCGATCATCTCGAAATCGATCCGAAGGTCGTTTTGCCATCCGTGAAAGAGAAGATCGCTGATGGTCGCCTTTCCCTCGTTGGGACCGATGAGAATGTTCAGAGTCAGCCGTCCCCGCACCAGGATCTGCTCAACGTCGTAGATCTCGGCGTTGGTCCGCGCCAGCACTTCCATCAGCCCCGCCGTGATCCCGGGCCGATCGCTGGCATTGACCGTTACCAAGACAGTGGACCCGTCACTCATCCGTACCAGGGTAAGTATTGCTTGGCTCGTACCCGGGCATCAACAGTTACCATCGCCGCTCGTCTCGCGAGGAGCCCCTTGAAGAACCCACATCGACTGCCGCGCTCGGTCATCCCGAGCAGATACCTGATCCGTCTCGAGCCCGATCTGGAGAGCTTCACCTTTTCCGGTTCGGAGACCATCTCCATCGACCTTTCTGAGGCCGTGTCGCAGATCGTCCTCAACACCGCCGAGATCGAGATCGTCTCGGCGCGCATCGAAGGCAGCGGTCAGAAAGCAGACATCACCGACATCGCGTACGACACCGACCTGGAGCGGGCCACCCTCGTCCTTCCCGGGACGCTCGCCTCGGGCAAATACGAGCTCGCCCTCGAGTTCAAAGGGGTGCTCAATGACAAGCTCGTCGGCTTCTACCGCTCGACTTTCACCGATATCGACGGCAACGAGCAGATAATAGCCACAACCCAGTTCGAGTCGACCGACGCCCGTCGCGCCTTCCCCTGTTGGGATGAGCCTGCGTTCAAGGCCGTCTTTGAGACGACGCTGGTGGTGCCTGACCATCTGATGGCGCTCTCCAACACGTCGGAGGTGTCACGTAAGCCAGCAGGCAAGGGGAAGGTCGCCGTCGAGTTCGCCCCCACGATGAAGATGTCCACCTATTTGGTCGCATTCATCGTAGGACCGTTCGAGGCCACCGAGCCCATCGATGTGCGGGGCACACCGGTTCGGGTGATAACCCCCCGCGGCAAGCTCCACCTCGCCGAGTTCGCTCTCAAGTGCGCCCAATTCTGTCAGGAGTATCTGGCCGACTATTACGAGATTCCGTACCCGGGCGACAAGATGGACCATGTTGCCATCCCCGATTTCGCCTTTGGTGCCATGGAGAACGTCGGGTGCATCACGTATCGGGAGACGGCTCTCCTTCTCGACGCCGACGAGGCCAGTCAAACCGAGAAGCTGCGAATCCTCGACGTTGTCGGGCACGAGCTGGCCCATCAGTGGTTCGGCAACCTGGTCACCATGGAGTGGTGGGAGGGGATATGGCTCAACGAGGCCTTCGCCACCTTCATGGAGATCAAGGCAACCGATGCCATGCGACCCGACTGGAAACGCTGGCTCAGCTTCGCAGCGAAAGAGCGCCCATGGGCGTTTGGCACCGACCAGCTGGCGACGACACGTCCCGTCGAGTTCGAGGTGAACTCACCTTCGGAAGCAGATGAGATGTTCGACTCCCTCACCTATGGCAAGGGGTCGTCGGTGTTGCGGATGATCGAGATGTTCATGGGTGAGGAAGAATTTCGACAGGGTGTGGGTGATTACCTGCGGAGACACTCCTATGCCAATTCGGTGACCCGTGACCTTTGGGAGAGCTTGGACCGAGCGTCGCAATGGCCCATCGGGGCAATCATGGATACCTGGATCCTGCAGCGTGGCTTCCCACAGATCGAGGTGGCGCCCGAGGAAGGCGGGCTCAGAATTCGGCAGCGGCGCTTTATGGCCATCCCCGATGAGGCGGATCAGACGCTCTGGCAGGTCCCTATCAGGGTTCGGGGCGAGAGCAACGGCCAGACGTTCGCACACGACATCGTGCTCACTGATCCGGAGACATCCATGGCACTCGAGGCTGATCCCACCTTCGTGGTGCTGAATGCCGGCGGGCATGGCTACTACCGGGCGCTCTACTCCCCCGACCTCTTCTCGAGAATCGTGGATCGGCTGGGCGACCTCGACGACATCGAGCGCTTCTCGTTCGCTGCCGACACCTTCGCCTTCGTCCACTCGGGCCAGATCCCCGCCACCACCTTTCTCGAGCTGGCACCGGCGTATCGCGATGAGCGGGAGCCCGAGATTTGGTCAGCGGTCCTTGGTGGGCTTTCGCGGCTGGAGCACCACGCCCTCGCCGACGAGTCCCGGCCCGGTTTCGAGGCGTATGTAGTCGACCTGCTGTCCGACCTGTCCAACGAGCTGGGATGGGATCCCACCGCTGATGAGGGCGACCTGAGGCGAAGGCTTCGCGGTCAGGTGATCGGTGCCCTCGGCGTCCTCGGCAGCCATGTGGAGACCATACGAAGGGCGAACGACACGGTGGCCAAGGTGATGGCGGGGGAACGAGGAATCGATCCCGAGGTCGTTGTCGCCTCGCTCGACATCGCCGCTCATCATGGAGACGAGGAACGCTACCGCCAGCTCTGGCAGGCCCATGACGACGCTCCCTCACCTCAGGAGAAGGAGCGTTACCTCAGAGCGGTGGCTTCCATCCCGCTGGCTACCTCTGTGGCGGAGACCATCGAGAAGGTCATCGCCGGCCAAATCCGAACCCAGGACTCGGCCTGGGTGGTGGGGACGCTGCTCGCCGGTGACGCCGGCGACCTGGCCTGGGTGAAGGTGCGATCCAAATGGGACCTCCTGCGCCCGACCTGGCCCGCCCTGACCATCCGCGCCATACTCTCCGGCGTGTCCGCCTTGTCCCGCCCCGAGACTGCCGCCGATGTGAAGGCGTTCTTCTCCGAGAGGCCGCTTCCCAAGGCAGCCAAGGCTCTGGCGCAGAACCTCGAGCTCCTCGACGCCAACGTCGCGATGCGGGCGCGGGAAACCGACAGTGTGAGCGCCTTCTTCAGAGGTCGATGACCCCTACTTGAGCTCGATGGTGGCGCCCGCCGCTTCCAGTGTCTCCTTCGCCTTGTTGGCGGTCTCCTCGTCTACGCCCTCGAGCACGTTGGCCGGAGCGCCGTCGACCAGATCCTTCGCTTCCTTGAGGCCGAGACTGGTGAGAGACCTGACCTCTTTGATCACCTGGATCTTCTGGGCGCCGGCACTCGTCAGGACGACGTCGAATTCGTCCTTCTCCTCGACAGCGGCGCCACCGTCGCCGGCGGCGCTGGGGACAGCGGCCACGGCTGTCATCGGAACGGCTGCGGTCACGTCGAATCTCTCCTCGAAAGTGTCGAGGAACTCCTTGAGCTCTAAAACGGTCATCTCCTCGAAGACCCCGATCAGCTCATCCGTTGTCATTTTGGCCTTGGCCATTTCATTCCTCCTCGGCCGAATCGGCCGTCTCGGGGTCGGGAGCGGCTACCTCTCCCGCCTCTCTCTTCTCTAGAAGCTGTCGGAACATGGTGCCGGCATCGCGGGTGAAGGCACCCAACAGCCCCGCCGTCTTGGCAAGCGGCGCCTTCATGGCGCCAGCGATCTTCGCCAGAAGCACCTCTCGAGGCTCGATCTCTGCTAGCCGGGTGATCTCCTCGGGCTCGAGGAGGTGCCCGGATAGCACCCCCACCTTGACGACGAACCTGTCGTTCGCCTTGGCGAAATCGCGCAGCGCCTTGGCGGTGGCCACTGGGTCGCTCTTGGCGAACGCGATGGCTGTGGGCCCCATGAGATAGCCATCGACGTCGGCAAGCCCGGCATTCTCGGCGGCGCGCCTCGCCAGCGTCATCTTGACGACCTTGTAGTCGGCGCCGCTGGCACGAAGACTGGCGCGGAGGTTCTGTATCTCCTTGACCGTCAGCCCTCGATACTCGGTCAGGAACACCGCCTCGGCTGCCTCGAGCCTCTCTTGGATGTCGGCAACAGCCTGGACCTTCTCTGGTCTTGGCATTCGCTCCTCCCTGGTCGGACATCGATAAAGCCCCTCGGTCGTAGACAAGGGGCTCTGTCAGGAGCGACCTGCGGTGGCGGGGTTGTTCCCTTTGAGCCGGATGGCACCAACGGTCTCGGGCCGAGGTATTGAAGTTGCGAGGGCGAGTGTACCGGGCGCGGGGTGCACGGCAACTCGAAGCGACTAGTCCTTTTCCAAGATTTCCCTGGACACTCCTCCGGCGTTCCGCGACACTTGAACCGTTGAAAACAGGGGGTCTCCGTGGCATCGAGGCGGTTCATGACCGCCCCGCCTCGAGCCGGGACCAAGACGAGGGCCGCGGGACAAGGCGATCGACCAGCCCCTACCCTGGTCGGAGAGAGAGATCGCGCTCCCGTGCGGACGGTGGACCTGGCAGCCGAAACCCTCCCAGCCCCGGAGTTTCCGGACACGGAGACCCCCTTGATGTGGAAAGGGCCCCAGGCTGTTATCGGGGCCCTTTGTCACCAGGGTGGGGCTGCTCACCCGACTAGGGCGGTGATGTCCTCGGTCTTTCCGGATTCGACCTTGACGCCGGGCCC
>CAZKFU010000007.1:0-14216 GCA_964552165.1 uncultured Acidimicrobiaceae bacterium | reverse complement strand
CGACCTGGCGGCCCTCGAGGAGGTCACTGCGCCGCTCGAGGGAGCCGAGTACCGGGTGCTCGACGTCACTAACCCCGTCGAGGTCGGAGAGGTTCTGGGAGGGCTCGAGGCCGATGTTCTGGTGGCCAACGCCGGGGTGGCGACCTCGACGGCAATTCCCAAGATAGATCTCGACACCTGGCGCCGGGTATTCGAGGTCAACGTCACCGGGTCTCTTCTCTGCGCTCAGGCGGTGCTGGATGGGATGCGCCAACGGGGCTGGGGCCGCCTCATCTTCATGGCCTCGGTGGCCTCGCATCAGGCGGGGCGCTACATGGGCGCCTATGCAGCGTCGAAACACGCCCAGCTGGGTCTGATGCGAGCTATCGCCGCCGAGGTGACGGGGAGCGGCGTCACCGCAAACGCAGTGTGCCCCAGCTACGTAGCCACGGATATGACCACAGAGTCGATGGAGCGGATAGTCAGGGTCACCGGGCGCAGCGAGGAGGGGGCGATGGCAGCTCTGGTGGCCGCCTCGCCGCTGGGACGCCTTGTCACTCCAGAGGAAGTGGCGGCTGCAGTCGAGTACCTGGCTTCTGATGAGGCGGCGCCGGTCAATGGGCAGTCGATCGTCATCGACGGCGGGGGATTTCAGAAGTGAGCCCTTATCGGGGGTCGGTCCCGTTCACCGATGGCTGGGAGCACTTCGGGTTCTCCCTCGACGACGGGGTGGCCACGGTGACCTTCAACCGGCCCGCCAAGCTCAACGCTCTCACCTTTGACGTCTACGCCGACCTCCGCGATCTGATGGCCGAGCTTCCCCATCGCGGGGATGCCACGGTGTTGGTGATCACCGGGGACGGGCGCGGATTCTGCTCGGGAGGCGATGTCGAGGAGATCATCGGCGCCCTCCAGGATGTCGACACTCGGACGCTCCTCGACTTTGCGCGGTTGACGGGCTCGGTGGTGCGAGGGATGAGACAGCTCCCCATGCCGATCATCGCCGCGGTCAACGGGGTGGCTGCCGGTGCTGGAGCCGTGATCGCTCTCGCCGCCGACTTCAGGATCCTCGCCGAGTCGGCGTCGTTTCAGTTTCTCTTCACCAAGGTTGGCCTCGCCGGTGCCGACATGGGATCGGCGTACCTGCTCCCCCGGGTGGTTGGGCTGGGGCGCGCCACCGAGATGCTGATCCTGGGCGACCCCGTCGATCCCACTCAGGCCCTGGACTCGGGGTTGGCTATGAAGGTGGTTGCCGATGCCGAGCTCGGCTCGGAGTCGGAAAGCCTGGCGCGAAGACTGGCCGACGGGCCGACACTGGCCTACGCAACAACCAAGATGCTGATCGGGCGTGAGCTCGACATGGACCTGCATTCGGCCATCGAGATCGAGGCGTTTGCCCAGGCGCTGCTGATGACGGGAGAAGACCACCGCAGCTTCTATCGAGCATTCACCGAGGGCCGGGACCCCGAGTGGAGCGGCCGGTGAGCCACCGATTTCTCGACCCGGAGGGAATGGCCCCGGCCGTCGGGTTCTCACACGGGGTTGAGGCGCGCCCAGGGCGCCTTGTCTTCGTCGCCGGTCAGACCGGGAGCGGCCAGGGGTTGGTGGAGCAGTTTGCCGGGGCGTGCTCAAACGTGGCAAAGGTGCTCGCCGAGGCCGATGCCAAAACGGAGCATCTAGTGTCGGTGACCATCTTCACCACCGACCTCGGTGCGTATCGCGACAGCATGCAGGAACTGGGGGAGGCGTGGCGGGCCGTTTTTGGCCGCCACTACCCGGCGGTGGCGCTGATCGGCGTCTCCGAGCTCTTCGAGCCGGAGGCGTTGGTGGAGGTGGTGGCCACCGCGGTGGTCCCTTAGGGCGAGGTCCTCCCCCGTTTTCGGGCAAGGATTGCGCCAGATCTGCAAAGTTTCATGGCCGAAAACGGAAGGCGCCGGACCCGATCACACGAGCGAGGAGCCCGGGTCGGCGCTTCCCTCACTGGCGAGGCACATGGATGCACCACGTCCTGTGAAGACGCTGTTTTGGCGCCGGCACGGATCCATTTCCGCTCGATCTCCTACGAACCTCTGGCCGCGGCTGCCGGTCGTCTCAGGACCTCTCAGCGATCTCGCGAACCCCGAACAACTGCCACGGATCGGGAATGCCTTTCAGCTCCGTCGGACCCTCATCTTCGAAGGCGAAGCCTGAGCCCGTCATGAGGTCTCTCACCGTCCGGGTGACGAGCACCTCCCCTGCTCCCGCGAGGGCTTGCACCCTGGCGGCGATGTGGACGGCAATGCCCCCGATGTCTCTTCCCCTGCCCTCGATCTCACCGGTATGTATCCCGGCCCGGATTTCCACGTCGATCTCCCTCAGGGCGTCCATCAGCGCGAAGGCGCAACCGACGGCCTGTCCTGGTTCGGTGAAGATAGCCAGGATCCCGTCTCCGGTGGACTTCACCAACCGCCCCTCGTGAATCGTCACCTGCCTACGGGCCAGCTGGTCATGGAGGTCTAGGACGTGCCGCCATCGGCGATCTCCGATCTCGGCGGCTGTCTCCGTGGAACGGACGATGTCAGTGAAGAGGACCGTGGCCAGGTGCCGATCGGTGTCGAAGGACTGTGTCCCCCAGTGCCCAGGTACGCCGAGGAAGCGGCCTACCTCGTACAGGAATTGCTCCCAAGCGGGTTCGTCCCTGAGCAGGATGTGGTTGCTGCTCTCCAGGGGGACCAACTGGGCTCCGGGAATCAGCGATGCGACCTGGCGTCCCTGCTCGAAGGTGACGCGTGCGTCACGGCGTGCGTGGAGGACGAGGGTCGGTACGTTGACCTGTTGAGACTCGGCCAGCACGTCGATTTGATCGAACTCTCTCAGAAACCGAACCGCGTTCTCGGGCGAGGTCGAAACCCTCTGGAGCTCGTCGAACCAACGCATCTCCTCGCTGGTGGCATCGGGCATGAATAGAGAGGCGAAAACCTGACGGAACGCCGGGTTGTCCCGGCCCCAGCCGAGCTCGGCCAGCTTGAGGAGCGTATCCCGCTCTTGGTGATACTCCTCCGAGCCCCATTTCATGCCTCCAAGAACATAGGTCCCATACAGGACCAGGTGGCTGACCCGGTCGGGATGTCGGACCGCATAGGCGATGGCGACGGGTCCTCCCTGCGAGATGCCGATGAGGGGGAACCGCTCCAAGCCCAGGGCATCCACCACAGTCTCGAGGTCTCGAATCCAGGCTTCGAACGAGAAGTCCTCGACGTCCCACTGAGAGAGCCCGCATCCACGCTCGTCGTAGCGGACGAGCAGATGATGTTGGGCTAAGCCCTCGAGCCAGTGACGCCAGATCGGGCTCTTCCAGTCGAACTCCAGGTGGCTCATCCAGTTTGCGGCCTTCACCAGAGGGGGTCCGCTGCCGACGGTGGCATAAGCAAGGCTGACGTTGTCCGGAGTGGTAGTGAATCGGATCTGCTGCTCCACCAGCTGCTTGCCCTCCCTGGACGAGCGGCGTTCGCTCCCAGGGTACCTGGGAACGGATGGGCTCCCCTGGTGCGGTTAGGAGGGCGCGCGGGGAAATCTGGGTTCCCTCCCGCGAGCGCCTCAACCAGGTGAGCTGCTCACGCTGTCTAGGGGTGGGACTTGGCTTCGGCCCGGAGCTCCAGGTCTAGAACCACCGTGCAGAGCTCGATGAAACCGCGCGAGAACGATTGAACTCAGTCGTCGAGGATGATGACCGGCTCGTCGTAGCGGCGGATGCGTGCGGCACGGGCTCGCTCCTGAAGCAGCCGGTCCAGCGTCTCCTGTTTCTCGAGCACTGAACCCGGCGACCTCAACAGCGCCAGATCGACGTTCAGCCGGAGGGCTCGCTCCGGGACCACGAACCTGGTGATCCCCGCAGGGAGACGGTCATCGGCGGACGCGGCCTTGAGGACGTCCTCGATGGTCAGCGGAGGGAATTCCACCATCGCCGCCCAGTCGGGGAAACGCCACGTCACCATCTCGGGATCGGGCTCGGTGACCCGGTTCACCTTCCACCTTCCCACGTACGTCCCCACCAGCGCGGAAAGAGCGGCGTTCGGGCTCACCCTGTTGGGGGCAACCCCCATCCTCTCCCCATTACGGGTATGGAGGCGAGGCGGTACCACCTCGTCGTCGAAGACGAGGGCAGGCGAGGCCTCGATGGCGCTCGTGACCTCGTCGGGGTGGCAGCGGCGAATCACATGGTGCCAGGTCTCCAACTCAATCGCCTCAGGGTCTACCACCTGCACGACGCCATAGGTAAGGTCGAGGCGCTTGAGTGCGGCGCGCCGGGTGGCCCCGTCGAGAAGCACGAGGTCACCGTCGGGTCCCTCGCAGGCAACCATCGGGTTGACCTGGGTTCCTTCCCCTTCGATGCGCGCCACCAACCGGTCGACCCGGAGCGGGTCGACCTCTTCGTGCCGGCGGAGCCGTTGCAGCGGCGCTACCCGCAGCTTGGGGATCAGGCCCATCGACGTATTCTGCCCTTTTTGGGCTGGAAGCGCCGGTTCGGTCAGGAAATCTCTTCCAGGACACCGATCAGGCGGTCCACGTCCTCGGTGTCCTGGTAGATCCCAAACCCGATGCGAAGCCGGTCGCCACGGAAGTCGGTGATCACCTTACGGTCGTGCAGCCACTGGTTAATGCTCTCCGCATCCGGCGTTCGCCAGGTGATGAAGTTGCCGCGGGTGTGGCCCGGCGGGGGCAGCAGCTCACCGATGTCGGGGACGGTGGCGAGGAGCCGGCGCTGGAGGTCCTCGACGTGAGAGCGGATCGCTCCCACACCCACCCCCAGCTCGTCGAGCAGCGACAGTACCGCCCGCATCCGGTAGATCCCCGAGGGGTCGTAGGTGGAGCCGGCGAACCGCGATCCGTCGGAGGCGTAGCCCACCTCGTCGGTACGTATGGTGAGGGCGCCGAAACCGGCATACCACCCGGTGTCGACGGGACGGCGCCCATACCCGGCGGGGACGTGAAGAAAGCATGCGCCCTCACCGGACATGGCGTACTTGTAGCCGCCGGCCAGGTAGAAGACCCGGTCCTGGACGGCCCCCAGGTTGGTGGGTAGCGCCATGAAGCCGTGGTAGCCGTCGATCACGAAGAAAGCCTTGTTGTCGGGCACGGAGGAGACCACCTTCTCCAGCTCGGGAACGACGAACCCGGAATCGAAGAAGACCTGTGACAGGTAGATCAGGTCATGGACGCCTGCCCTGGCCTCGGCGATGAAACGCTCGGCGAAAGTATCGAACGGCTCGGCGGGGACACGGTCGGCGATGGCCAGACCGGCCTCTTCCCAGCGACGAGACTGCCGATCAAAGGAATGGAACTCGGCATCCGTGGTGAGAATCCGCACCGGCGGGTCGAGACAGGAGAAGATCCGCACCAGGAACTGGTGGGTGTTGGGGGCAAACGTCAGCGTCGTCGGGTCAGAGAGTCCCAGGGTGGTCGCCACCAATGCCTGGGTATCCGGAATCACCTCACCGAAGACGTGGTCCCACTTGTCGTCATGATGGATGCTGGCGTCGATCCAGGCGCGCTGGTGAGCCTCGAAGCTGACGTCGGGCCAGGGGTGGTGGCTGTGAGCGGCGAAATGAAGACGTTGTGGGTCGGAATCGAGAAAGCGCTCGAAGTGCGGCTTGAAGGTCATCGCTCGTAGCGGAAGCGCATCGCCTCCACCACCGCCTCGGGGAGGGTGGGGCGATCGGAGTGGGGGACGAGGAACGTGGCCAAGTTGAAAAGGTCGCCAAATACCTTTGACCTCTCTGCCGACCTCTCCAGATACTTGGCCCCCGCCGACCCTCCGGTTCCGACTCGGCGCCCGATCATTCGCAGTGCCATCTGAGCGTGCCGATACCGCCAGGTGGTGAATCCCTCGTCGATGTCCATGAGGAGCTCCAGAAGCCGGTTTGGTTCCTGGAGGGCGGGCTCGTCGCGGTACAACGTGATGAACAGCGCTGCCTGGAAGGCACGATGACTGAGCCGCCGTTCCCGGCGCCCGCCTGGGTCACTGTCGGAATCGAACACCGCCTGGTACTGGCGCATCGTCACCTCGAAATCCTTGAGCTGCGCCTGGCGCTCCTCGTCGGTGAGGTTGGGGTTGGTCTCGACGACCGCTCGGTCCGCCTCCAGCCGCCGTCTCACCGCCTCCTGGAAATCCTCCCAGAAGCGAAAATCGCCGCTCTCAAGGAAGGGTGTCCTCTCCAACCAGCCCTCGACGGCGTCGAACAGCGAGCGTTCCGACTCGGAGGAGGAAACGATTTCGCGGTCGTCGTCTCTGAAGCGGGCGGTGTAAGGGGCCCCTTCGAGGAGCAGGCGGTCCTCCGGCCGCAGGCCGAGTTTGTTCTCGATGAGTCGGAATTGCGCCGACTGGAATCCTGAGGCGGGGAAGAGATGGTCGCGGAAGTCGAGGAAGTCGATGGGAGTCATCGTCTCCAGCACGGCGATCTGCTGAATCAGCAGACGCTGTATCTCCGAGATGCGGCGCAGCCGAGCCACGATTCTTCCCATCGAGGCCTCCTCAACGTGGCCTCCGCCAAACATGTCGAGGACGTCGTCAAGCTCCCAGAGGATCTGTTTGAACCACAGCTCGTACGTCTGGTGGACGATGATGAAAAGCATCTCGTCATGAACCGGCTCGCCTGTCTTGGCAGACTCCAAAGCCTGGGTGGCCAACAGCTGGTCGAGGTGGAGGTAGTCGGCGTAGTAGAGGCCTTCGTCGGTCATGCGGCCAAAGCTACCCACCGCTCGGAGCGTTCCCACAGATCCCGAGCGAGGTCGTCGTCGGTGGCCACCGGTGACGGCTCCCAGATCGAGCGGTTTCCCAGATACGACCCGGATGGGATCTCAGGTGCCGTGGCGGCCCAGGCCACCGTGGCGCCTCCTTCCTCGGGGGCGATCAGATTTCGCCGGATGAACGGTCGCACCCAACGCGGCCAGATCGCGGTGTCCACCATCCCCGGGTGGACGGCAACGCTCTCGATCTCGGGCCATCGCCGCGCCGCCTCCCTGACGAAGAGGATGTTGGCCAGCTTCGACACCGCATACTCGTTGTACCCGTAGATGCCCTTGGTCCTTCGGGTCATCCGACCAAAGTCGATTCCTGTCGCCCGCTGGTGGAGGGCGCTCGCCACCTGGACGATTCGACCCCCAGCCAGATGTCGTCGGAGGAGCGTGGAGAGAAGGAAGTGGCCCAGATGATTGACACCAAAGTGCACCTCGAATCCCTCCGCAGTCACCCCGCGGCCGACCGCGAAGCCGGCGTTGTTGACTAGGACGTCGATGCCATGATCTATCGAGGCGGCCGCCGTACGAACCGAGTCGAGCGCGCCCAGGTCGAGGTGAAGGTAGGTCCCACCGATCTCATCGATGACCGGGCGGCTGCGTCTCTCCGATCGGCCCGCTCCGATGACATGGAATCCGGCGCCGGACAACGCCACGGCGACGGCTTTTCCTATCCCGGCCGACACCCCGGTCACCAGAGCGGTTCTCATCGGGCGAGACCGTAACCCGAGTAGCGTGAAAGTGGTGGACGCGGCCAATATCGACAAGCTCTTTCTTCGAGACCGGCTCGCTGAGGGTCGTGGGGACCGGGTGGCGATACGACTCGACGATCGAACCAACACCTATGCAGAGGTCGACGCCCTCGCCTCCGGGTACTCCCTGGCGTTGAGGGACGCAGAGGTCGGTCCCGGGGACCGGGTACTTTTGGTCCTCCCCGACGGGGTGGACTTCGTGGGCGCCCTTTTTGGGGTCCTTCGGCTTGGTGCGGTGGGGGTCATGATCAACCCGGGGTTGGGTTCGGAGGCGATCACGGCGATCGTCTCCTCGGCGCGACCAGGCGCCGCGGTGGTCCACGACGAGCACATCTCCCACTTTCGCACCGCGGCCGGGCTCGAGGTCCCGGTGATCGAGGTGGCGCCTGATATGAGCCTGCCGACAGGCGAGGTCGACTCCTTCGCGGCCCAGACACGCGACCCGGCCCTGTGGCTCTTCTCCGGGGGCACAACCGGCTCCCCCAAGGCAGTGGTGCAGACGCATGGCAGCTTTGCCAACACCACTCGTCTCTACGGGCAGGGGTCGCTGCAGCTGGTCGAGGACGACATCACCATCGCAGTCCCCAAGCTCTACTTCGGCTATGCCACCGGGTCCAACCTCTTCTTCCCGTTCTCCGTGGGAGCGTCGTGCGTGCTCTTCCCCGAGCACCCCACCGCCGAGGCTCTGTTCGAGAAGATCGAGCGTCACCGCCCCACCGTGCTGGTCAACGTCCCCTCGGCGGTCAACCAGATGGTCAGCCACCCCGGGGCCAGAACCGCCGATCTCTCCTCGTTGCGACTGGCCACGTCGGCCGGTGAGGCGCTCCCCGAGTCGCTGTACCGGCGCTGGAAGGACGTCTTTGGCGTGGAGCTTCTGGACGGGCTCGGCACCGCCGAGATGTGGCACATCTTCGTCACCAACACCGTCGATGATGTAGCCCCGGGGACAGTGGGGAGGGTGGTGCCCGGCTTCGAGATCAAGGCTTGTGACGAGGAGGGAGTGGAGGTCCCCACCGGCGACGTGGGTCGACTCTGGGTCAAGGGCGACTCGCTGGCCCTCGGCTACTGGGAGGACGAGGAGGCCACCAAGGACGCATTCCGCGGCGAGTGGTTCGTCGGCGGCGACCTGGTGAGCATCGATGAGTCCGGATACGTCACCCACAGCGGCCGAGCCGGCGACGCCCTCAAGGTCAGAGGGAAGTGGTTCCGCCCTCAGGAGGTGGAATCAGTCCTTTTGGAGCATCCCGACGTTGCCGAGTGTGCCGTGATCGTTGTCGACGACGAGGCGGGGCTGCTGATTCCGGTGGCGTTCGTGGTGCTATCCGGAACCGCGACCGAACAGGACCTCGTCGATTGGGTGCTGGCCCGCCTCGAGCCGTACAAGCATCCGCGACGGGTCTATCCCGTCGACCGTCTGCCGCAGACCCACCTGGGCAAGGTCGATCGGGGGGCGCTGCGGGAGATGGCGGTCTAGAAGCGTGTGCTGGGAAGCGTTGTCAGTGCGGTTCGGTGCACACGTCTGTCAGCGGGGACGGGCCACCCGGAAGCCGTCAGAGTCGACCCAGACCAGGGCGTTGCCGACGCCAACGGCGGCCACGATGTCGACGGCCTGTTGGTCGGTGACGACACCATTCTCGTCGTCGCGGTAGAGCACTTCGAGCTTGGCCTCGGGTGGGAGATGGGTGGCCAATGACCCCGGGTGAGAGCAGATCACCGTCACTGTGAACGGGCGCACGACGGTCGCCGCCGTCCGCTCCGGGCGATCGGCACGCAGATTCGCGAGAAGGTGCCATGTGGCCAGCCCGGAGAAGGCGGCGAGCGACATGGGGGCCGCCACCTCGTTGATCCGCGACCCGGTGTCGAGGAACACGCCAAAGAGGATGACGAGGGTGGAGATCAGCGAGAATGCGGCGGTGAGCCCAACCACGATGGCGATGGCGATCAGATAGAACCGGCGGGGAGGCGAGGACACCTCGTCCCCACGGGGCGCCCTTTGTGCCCGGTCCCAGTATCGCCACCAAAGAGATCCCGCCACTGCCGCGGTGATGAGCGAAGAAACCACCACCGAGGTCCGCTCTCCTGGCCGCAGGAGCTGGCGCGACTCGAGGGCGGCTATCGCCAGCGCCGTCGCTGCCCCCACCGCGGTCGTCAGACCTGCCGCCGTCAGCGCGTACTCGTGGGCGCGTACGGCGTTGGTTCGAGCCGCACCGAGGATCCCTCGATGTGACCACCACACCCCGGCACCGATCACCATGGCCGTAGCCACTTCGGGCACCTCCCCGAAGTGCCCCGCACCGTCCGAGCTCACCCAGTAGAGGACGACTCTGATCAGGATGAAGGTCGCGCTGGCGATAGCGGTTAGGAGCCCAAGTGTCGACAGAACGGCGGCATAGGCCTGTTTGATGCCACCGTGCTCGCGCCGCTCCCATGGGCTCCACCAACGCCAAGCCCATAGAGCCCCACCGATGATGAGGGCGGCGAGCCCACTGCGGGGAAAGGGTCCCGCCACTCCGGGCGCGAACGAGACATACACCCGGTCGAACACCCAGCCGAGAATGGCGGCAATCCCGATGATCGTGGTGACGAGCCCGATGAGCGACCCGGTGACCCGCCTCAAATCTGCCGTCTCTGACTGAGGGGGATGGGCTCGGGCGGCGAACTCGTGGCCGACCACCAGAGCTCCGTACACGACGACGTCGGTCCAGTGGGATGAGATGCGATCCCCGATGATCCAATCAAGGAAGCGGTACGCCGCCACCACGGTCGCCGTCATGAAGACTGCCTCCATGACCGTCAGATAGATCCCCCAACCCGGCGACTGGGGATGCTCGATCCTCCGCGCCGCCTGACGTCGCCACAGGACGAAGGCGACAGGACTGGCCACCACCAGCCCCGCCAGGGCGGTCGCCAGCTCGCCGCGGCTCGTTCCCACCAGAGCCGAGGCCGGGAAGGCGGCCCTCCCCAGCCTTCCCAGCGAGAAACCGACCACAATCACGGCCACCGCCAGCAGCAGATAGACGAGGACGTCGTTTCCCTCCGATGCCTGATCGGGGCGCCGGCCCCGGCGAGACACGACCAGGACCACCACGAGGGCAACCACCGCCAGCGGGATCAGAAGGGAGAACAAGGCGAGGACGCTCATGGCTCTCGGGGACATGCCCAGAGGTACGGCCAGCCGACACCGGTGAGCAGCCAGTGGTCGTTTTCCCTCTGGAGCGAATAGGAGGTACGAGTTTCGTAGGCCCCGGCGCCGAGCGGCTCGGGGTCGGCCGCGAAGGAGATGGTCACCTCCACGACCGCGCTATCGCCGAAGACATTGGCATCGCGCAGGCTGGCCGAGAAGGCCTGTCGGTCGGTGGCCCGCGCCAGGTCGGTGGCCGTGCAACTCTCCGGCGCGTCTTCGGATATCAGGGCGACGGCATTCTCCCATTCCTGAGAGGCCACCGCCTGGAGAAACGTCTGCACCGTGCCCTCCGGGGTTGAGGGGTCGAGCTCGACCGGTTGTCGCGTCAAAGCCACCACCGTCAGGGCGATCAGCACAGCCCCAACGACGGTGGGCACGACCCACGAACGCCGCCACTCGACCATTTGTGCTCCCATCGTGGTACCAACCGGGCGGTTTTGCCGGTCAATCGGCGAGAATTGATCTCACCTCCGACATCCCCGACCCCGACAGCACCACTGGTGTGAAGTCGGCCTCGAGCAGCGAGGCGGCGATCGATGCCCGATAACCGGTGGCACAGGCAACCCACACCGGGCGGCCCGGGTCGAGCTCGTTGGTGTCGCCATGAGCCAGGTCGGGGACATAGATGGTGTGGACGCCCGGCACCGTGGCTGTAGCCACCTCGCTGGGCGCCCTCACATCGAGGGTCTGCTCACCCGATTCCACGGCGGCTGCGAATTCCTTGGCGTCGACGGTGAGAAACGATGTGAGCTCGCCCGGCCAGCCCTCGAGCGTGGGCAGGTAGCCCCTGACGTCGTCGATGCCGATGCGAGCCAGCTGACGGACCGCGTTCGCGGCAGCCTCCGGCGATCCCGTCACCAGGATCAGCGGACGATCGATCTCGAGCACCCAACCCACCCAGGTGGCGAAATCGTTACTCAGCTCGATGCCCAGCGACCCCGGTATGTGCCCAGCGGCAAACTCTGTTTGGGGCCGGGTGTCGACGACGTATGCGTCCTTGACGGCCATTGCTTGGTCGAAGGCCAGCCGGGGCACCTCGAGTTTGGGCATCGGGGCAGGCCCGGAGAGGTTCATCGGTCCCATTCGGGCGTAGTACGCGGGAAAAGGGTCAAGACCCGTGAGCTGTCCTGAGACGAAGGACTCCTCGTCGACGTGGGCCAGGACGGGGTTCGATCGCCTTTCGTCTCCGATGGTCGATGAAGACCTCCCCGCAGGGGAGACCGTGCAGAACGAGCCGGCACCGTGGGTTGGATAGAGAGCGGTGGCTTCGGGGAGTGCGGCGAGCCGGTTGATCGATGTGTATTGAAGGCGAGCCAGCGACTCGGCTCTCTCCGTTCCTAGGAGGTCAGTTCGACCGGCCGAGCCCACCAGCAGGCTCCCCCCGGAGAAGACGCAGACCCTCATGCCATCGATGATGACGAGGTAGCTGGTGTGCTCGGGGGTGTGCCCCGGAGTATGTAGGGGCTGGACCGAGACCTCTCCGTGGATGAGACTCTCGCCGTGAAAGGCCGGGGTGTGCCGGTATGCGGGTGCGGCACCCGCTGGGAGCACCAGATCGGCGCCCAGTGCCCGCGCCAGGTGTCTGGCTCCCGAGAGGTAGTCGTTGTGGAGATGGGTCTCCATCACCCATCTCACCTCGAGGGGCCGTCCCTCGACTGCGGCCAGAAAGCGGTCGATGTCTCGCGTCGGGTCGACCACGATCGCCACATCACCATGGGAGGCGATATACGTGGTATTGCCCAGACCCGGGGTCCGAACCGGCTCGACCTCCATTGGCTCATCATGCCACCTTCGCGTCGGGCGACGGTTCCCGACTCCTACACTCGCCGCCCCGGAGAAAGCGCGGAGGAGATCATCGAGATAGCAGTGTTGGCATCGGGCTCGGGGACCAATCTCCAGGCTCTTCTCGACACCCCAGATCTCGGGGCGCGGGTCGTCACCGTCATCTCCGACCAGCCTGCTGCTCCCGCCCTCGACCGGGCCCGCCAGGCGGGGATCACCACGGCCGTGGTCGAGTGGGGCGAGCACGAGACGCGGGAAGGCTTTACGAAGGCGATCTGTGACATCGCGGAGAGCGCCGGCGGCGAAGCCCTGATTCTCGCCGGCTTCATGAGGATTCTGGCCCCGGTGGCAGTCCGGCGTTTCCGGCATCGCATCCTCAACGTGCATCCCAGCCTGCTCCCGGCGTTCCCAGGGGCTCACGCCGTGGCCCAGGCCTTGGCGCACGGGGTGAAGGTGACCGGGGTGACGGTCCACTTCGTCGATGAGGAGGTCGACCATGGCCCGATAATCGCTCAGAGGACAGTCCCGGTCCTGCCCGAGGACGACGAGAGGTCACTGCACTCCAGGATCCAGGTAGAGGAGCATGACCTATATCCCCGTGTCATCCGCTCCTTCGCCGCCGGCGACATCGTGATCGAAGGCCGCCGCGTGACGTGGACATGAGCGAACCGGTCCCGGTGCGGCGGGCGCTCATCAGCGTCTACGACAAGGAGGGCCTGGTCGATTTCGCCGCCCGTCTCGTTGGTGTCGGGGTGACGCTGGTGTCGTCGGGTGGGTCGGCCCGGGAGCTGCGAGGCGCCGGGATCGAGGTGACCGACGTCTCCTCGGTCACCGGGTTCCCCGAGATGTTGGGTGGCCGGGTGAAAACGCTGCATCCCGTAATCCACGCTGGGATCATGGGACGGCCCGAGGACGCCGCTCTTCTTGCCGAGCAGGGGATCGAGCCAATTCAGCTGGTTGTGTCAAACCTCTACCCCTTTGCCGACACCGTTGGGTCGGGAGCACCCGACGAGGACATCACCGAGAAGATCGACATCGGAGGGCCGGCGATGGTGCGGGCGGCGGCCAAGAATCACCACCATGTCGGGGTGGTCACCTCGCCCTCGCAGTACGACGACGTGGCCTCCGAGATCGAGTCCGGTGGTCTCACCGCGGCCACCCGGCGTCGGCTGGCCGGGGAGGCTTTTGCCCTCACCACCGGCTACGACCGGGCAATCGCGTCTTGGCTTGGTCGGGAGGGTGCGCTCGGCGTCGATGTCGCCGAGCTCAGATATGGGGAGAATCCACACCAGAAGGCCCAACTGCAGGTTGAGCCCGGGAGCCGGCCCTGGTGGTTGGACGCCGTCCAGCATCAGGGCAAGGAGATGTCATTCAACAATTACCTCGATGCCGAGGCGGCGTGGCGGCTTGCCACCGATCTCCCCCAAGGTGCCGTGGTGATCGCCAAGCACACCAACCCCTGCGGTGTCGCCGTCGGCGATTCGGGGGCGGCCGTCTTTGCACGGGCGTGGGACTGCGATCCGCTCTCGGCCTTCGGAGGGGTGGTTGCCATCAACGGTCCTCTCGACGAGGAGACGGCTCGGCTCATCTCAGAGAGGTTCATCGAGGTAGTGGTGGCACGGTCCGTCGAGCCCGGAGCCCTGGCGGCTCTCGCCGCCAAGGACGGTCTTCGCTTGTTGGAGGCGCCACCTCCCCAGGGTGGCGACCCCGACATCAGGCGCCTCGAAATGGGCTATCTGGTCCAA
>CAZKFU010000006.1:0-14239 GCA_964552165.1 uncultured Acidimicrobiaceae bacterium | reverse complement strand
AGTGGGGAGACGAGATCTTCGCCTTCCACGACACCGACCGAGCAACCAACGGCCGAATCGAAGGCACCAACAACCGCCTCGGCGTGCTCAAACGCGTCGCCTACGGGTTCGTCAACGTCGACAAATTCGCCGCACGAGGCATCCTCACCTGCCCTGGCAGCCCATGACCCGCCCAACGGAACGCGCAGAACCGACTTTCTCGGCGACATGTGACCTTTGGCAATGGCGCGACACCCACAAACGGGCGATATTCGAGTTGGAGTTCCCACAAAGCAAGAGAGGTGTGCCAAATGGCCAGCTATGACTTCACAGGCAAGGTTGCGATCGTCACCGGGGCCGGATCGGGAATAGGCGAGGCGTGCGCCCAGACGCTGGCCCGGGGCGGGGCGAGTGTCGTGGTGGCCGACTACGACAAAGACCACGGGCAGCGTGTCGCCACCGCGATCACAGATCAAGGAGGCACCGCTTCCTTCATGAGAGTCGACGTCTCCGATGCGGCACGGGTGGAGCGGATGGTCGCCGACACGGTTGACACCTTCGGAGCCTTGCATTTGGCAGTCAACAATGCCGGAATCGGGGGTGCCGCCGCTCCAACCGGCGAGTACCCGATCGAAAGCTGGCGCGAGGTTCTCGGGGTCAACCTCGACGGCGTCTTCTACTGCATGCGCCACGAGATCCCGGCGATGCTCGAAGCCGGCGGTGGTTCGATCGTCAACATGGCATCGATCCTGGGGTCAGTCGGGTTCGGCACTGCCGCCGCCTACGTGTCGGCAAAGCATGGCGTCCTCGGTCTCACCAAGACCGCCGCCATCGAGTACGCCAAACAGGGAATCAGGATCAACTCGGTGGGTCCAGGGTTCATTCGGACACCCTTGTTGGAGAAGAACCTCGACGAGGAGACCTTGGGCGGGATCGCCATGATGCACCCAATCCAGAGGCTGGGCACACCTGAGGAGGTAGCCGACCTGGTGGCTTTTCTCTGCTCCGACGAGGCCTCGTTCATCACCGGCGGCTATTACCTGGTCGACGGGGCGTACACCGCCCAGTAGAAGCCGGTGGCTGGGACGGACGCGCCCGGTACGATGCAAGATGGTTCGGAGGCTCCACACGAAGGAGATGAGATCTCGATGAATCTGTCGCGCTTCTTCTTTGGCTCGGTGGTGACCGCGGTCGGCGTGGTGTTGCTTCTCGACGTGGCCGACGTCTGGGATGCCGGCGAAGTCATCAGTGCGTGGTGGCCCGTGATCCTGGTCGCAGGGGGTGTCTTGTCGCTGGTCGCCAACCCCCGAAGCTGGATCGTGTCCACGGTTCTCGTCGTGGGAGGTGTGGCCCTCCTCCTCAGGACCACCGACGTCGTTGACACCTTCGCCATCGTGGGCCCGGCTCTGCTGATAGTGGTCGGTCTTGCCGTCATCTTTGGCCGCGGGCTCGCGCGAGGCGACGTCGCGGGTGATCGAATCAACAGCTTCAACCTCTTCTCCGGGGCGGAGCTGGCATCTCACTCCGATCGGTTCGAGGGCGGGTCGGTAGGTGTTGTGTTCGGCGGGGCCGAGATCGACCTCCGCGATGCCCACCTGGCTCCGGGAGCGTCGATTGACGTGTTCGCCGCATTTGGCGGCGTCGAGTTAAAGGTCCCGCAGGGTTGGAACGTCACCACCCGCGGTTTTCCCATATTTGGCGGTTTTGACAATGCGACCACCAAGGAGCAGATACCGAGCGACGCTCCCGCGCTCGAGATCAGCGCCACGGTTCTCTTCGGCGGATTGGAGATCAAGCACTGATCTCCGACGCCGATCCTGCACGACAGTGGCCCGCGGTGATCGCGGTAGGGTCGATGACGGGAATCGTGATCGTGGCCGTCATGTTCTCCTTCGCCGGCCTGGTGTACTCCGGCGAGCTCGCCAGTTCCCTCCCGACGGGCGCCGGCCTCTTTCTGATCGGTGCGGCGGTGATGAACCTCGTCGCCGCCCGATGGACCTCGATCAAAGGGGCGGTAATCATCCCCCAGGACGCCACCACCGCCGTGGTCGCGGTGTCGCTGGCAGCGCTGCTCCCCGCGGTCGCCGGCGAGGCCCGGTTGGAGTCAGCGATCGCCTATGCGGCGATCGCGACCATCGCAGCCGGAACTGTGATGCTTCTCTTGGGGCTGTTCCGTCTCGGTGACCTGGTCCGCTTCGTCCCCCGACCCGTCATCGGGGGTTTCCTCGGTGGAACGGGATGGCTGCTGGTGGTGGGAGCCGTCGACCTGGCCACAGGCGGCTTCGGAACCTCCTCCCTCGAGATCGTCAACGCCGGACTGGCGGCCCTCTTTGGAGTGGCGCTGGTGGCGATCCTCAGATTTCGGCCCAGCGCCATGCTCCTCCCTGCCATGGTCGTCGGAGCAGTGGTGTTGTTCTACATCGCCCTGTTTGTCTCCGGGACCTCGGTGGAGGAGGCTCGATCGGCCGGCTTCCTGCCCATGGTCGCTGGTCTCGAGGTTGGGTTCTCAGGGTTGTCATTAGGGGCCATCGATTGGTCGGTGCTGGGTGCGGGAATGGGAGGTCTTCTCACCGTGCCTCTCGTGGCCACCCTCGCTCTACTTCTGAACGTCACTTCGCTCGAAGTGATCGGCGATGCGGACGCAGACCTCGACCGCGAGCTGACCACCACCGGAGCCGCCAACCTGATCGCGTCCGTCACCGGCTCACCAGCCGGATACCACACCCTCGGCTTGACCGCCATCGGGTTGAGAGTGGGCGTGGCCAGCCGCGCGATACCAGTCGTGGTCGCCGCAGTCTGCCTTGTAGCCCTTGCCGGCGGGGCAACGGTCACCGGTCTTTTCCCCACGTCCATCATGGCGGGTGTGCTCCTCATGGTGGGGCTGGGGTTTCTGATCGACTGGCTATACGACGGTCGCCAGGAGATGACGGGCGTGGAATGGCTGCTCATGGTCGCCATCGTCATCGCGGTGGCGACGCTGGGCTTCCTAGCCGCCGTGCTGCTGGGGATGGGCGCCGCCGTCGCCCTCTTTGCCATCGCCTACAGCCAGATCGACCCAATCCGATCCGTCGCCACCGGCAGACAAAGACGTAGCACCGTCGACCGGACCCTTGACGGAGCGCGCCTCCTCGCCGAACACGGCGACGAGATCGTCATCGCCGAGCTTCAGGGGTACCTCTTCTTTGGAACAGCCCGAACCCTGGTCAATCGGATGCGCCAGCTCGTGACCGAGACGCCCGCCCTGCGATTCTTGGTGATCGAAATGAGGCGCGTCAGCGGCGCCGACTCCACGGCGTTGGCGTCGTTCGCCACGCTTCGACGGCTCGCTGCCGAGAAGGGTCTCCTTCTGATATTCAGCGACGTGCCCCCATCGGTGTCGGGCCCGTTGAAGCTGATCGGGAGGGCCGCCGTCTTCGCCACGGATCTCGACCACGCCTTGGAACGCGCCGAGGAGGCCATCCTCGGCGACGCCGACGAGAAAGGGGAGACCCGCCGCGATCGGATCGACCCTGATCTGTGGGCCGAGCTGGAGCCACATCTGGAGCGGCTCGAGCTGGAGGCGGGTGACGTGCTGGTGGAGCACGGCGATCATTCGGTTGGGGTCTTCATCATCGAGCAAGGTCGCATCCTCGCCGAGATCCCAACCGATGACGGGCGGTGGCGGCGCGTCCGTTCTACTGCGAGCGGCGCCATCTTCGGCGAGATGTCGCTGTATCTGGAGGCGGGGCGGACCGCCCGTTTGCGCGCCGAAGAGCCAACCACCGTCTACAGCCTCGGTCCGTCAGGCATCGCCGGTCTGGAGCGCGACCGGCCAGAGGTGGCGGCAAAGCTTCATCGTCTCCTTGCACTGACATTGGCCGAGCGGCTGGCCCTGAGCAACGAAACGGTGCGCGCCCTGTCGCTCTAGGCTGACCGGCGAGCCCTTGGCGTATGGGTCAGAATGCCATCGTCCCTCGACACCCTCACCTCGATGGCGCCTTGGGCCTCCCGAAAGGAGCTGCTCTAACCGGGTACGGAGACCCATTGGCCGACGAATGAGGCCACCAACTACAACATCTCGCATTTGCTGAGAGTCCCGGTATGGCCTTAACCCGGGGCGGCGATGATCTCGGTGGCTGGTTTTCTGGCCACCAACTCGGCGGAGACGGAGCAGGGGGTGTCCGAGGTGATTAGGGCTCCTGGGTCGTAATCATCGTTCGCGATGCCTCTCGGTATGCTCATGGTGCTGTGGAGCTATGGGGAGCGTTGGAACCCTCAGGTCTACGACGGAACGTCGACCTCCCCCTGATCGACCCAGCCGGTGATGCTGGCGTAGTGTCCGTCGGGGTCCGAGAAATGCGCCGCCATCAAGACCCGTCCTTCGGACTCGGTCACGGCTCGTGGCTCCACCTCGAAGGGGACGCCTCGACCCCGCAGCTCGGAGAATGCCTCATTGATGTCATCGACCTCGAAGACGATCTCGGTTTGTGATTGCTGGGGCCTGAGGATCTCTGGGTGGTTCAGGGCGAGCTGAACGCCGCCGGCCTCGAGAAACGCAAATTCTCCACCCGAGAACTGAAGCTCGAGGCCCACCAGGTCGCGCCAAAACGCCACCGCGACATCAAGGTCGGAGACGCGGAGAATGATGGTGCTGAGCCGCACCACCTGAACATACATCAGGTGGCGCCGACCGTTACAGCTCTACGGTGCTCGCTTAACCCGACCAGCGCCAGGATCGCCGCCACAAAGGCCACTACCACCGTGGCGTTTACGCCCGTCACAGGCGCGATGACGGCGAGGGCCACAATCGAGCCCAAGCCAAGGAGACGCGCTCCCAAGAAAATTCGGCCCGTCATCCAAGCCAACGCTGCGATCCCGCCTACATAGGCGACGGTTCCTGTCACCAGCGCCAGGGCGGCCGGATCGGTGAACGGCCCCTCGGGATGGGCGACCGCCTCCTCGAGCCCGGCGGCGACCCCGACCACCCCCATGACTACCAGGAAGTGCACGAAGCTGTAGGAGTTGCGGACCATGTCGATACTCCTGGAGGCCTCGACGCGCTCCTCGAGCCACGATTTGAACCACCCGAAGTAGACCCACCACAAACCGCACACCACCGCCACCCCGGCGCCCTTGACCGCGAAGGACTCCACCGTTGCCTCGAGAGCGGAGGAGGCGAGGCCGATGGCGATGAGTGACTCCCCAAGGGCGATTATCACGAACAGACCGTGGCGCTCGGCGAAGTGGGAGACATGGACCCGCCATGACACGCCGCGCACCGCGATACCGGCGAGCAGGTCGAGGACGATGGCTGCCGCCCACAACGCGGTGCGCGGTCCCGGGCCAAGGAGTGCCCCGACAACGAGAACGGTCATGGCGGGAGTGGATGCCAGCGCAAAGAGCCCTTTGACCGCGCCATCTGACGATCGGAGTTGCCTCCAACCCAGCCATAGAGGCTCATGCCTATGGCGCGGATTGCCAGATAGAAGCCGAGAAAGTACCAGGGATTTCCGGTGAATATCTCGGTGACCGAGCGAGCCATGAAGAAGGCAACCGCGGTGGCCACGAGGACGACGACCTCTACCACCGGGTGGGTGGTGTCGGCGGGGCTCAGCGTCCAGGTGAACTGGGTCCATGCCCACCACACCAGCCAGGCAACGACCACCGCCCTTGCCGCCCCTGTCCAGGTCAGGTCGTGAATGAGGAGGCTGGTCACCTGGGTGACCGCATAAACGAAGACCAGATCGAAGAAGAGCTCTATGAAGGTCGCCCCCTGTGGCTCATCGCTGGTCCGAGGTCGGGTCAGCGCAGTCATGGCGAAAAAGGCTACCCGGGCACCCCGGGGACCGATTGGTGGCTACCAAGAAGGAGAGGGCGGCCAAGGCCGCCCTCTCCAGTCGTCAACGGAGATTCGTCAGTTGCCTTTGAGCGGGAACGAGGTCTCCTGCGTTTGCGGGTTGAGGTGGCCGAGCTTCTTGGCCCCTGCCACCACGTTGCTGCTCAGGTTCCAGATGATCAACCCACGGGTGATGTCGGACTCATAGATGCGACCGTTGTACCAATAGGTCGACCAATCACCTCCTAGGACGATCGACGTGTCGCTGAGCGGCGCCGGATCGGCGAAGGCGATCTCGCTGGCTGCTGCCGGGTTGGTGAAATCGACCACGCTGACACCGGATTGATAGTTCCCCGAGACGAGAACGTATCGCCTATCCGTCGGCACCACGTTGTAGTTGTGCCAGGTGCAGTTCTCCGTCGCCGTCTGCGGCCGCGGGTGGATGAATGTCCCCAAGGGGTCACCCGTCCGCGCTTCGAAGAAGAAGAGCGTCCGGTTCACCTCGGGGCTGGTTGCCTGGCATTGGGCCTGTCCGCCGCCGCCTGGCTCGTGGCCGAAGATCAGCACCTCGCCGTCCCAGGTGAAGGAGGCCGAGTGCCCGATGGACACACCAGCAATCGATTGTGAGTAGAGGATTTGAGGATCCTCGAGCGAGCCGCCATCGGCGGGATCAAGGCTCCACACGCTGAACCCGTTGCCTCCGGCGCATGCGGCGAGGTTTACTTCGCCGAGGATGACACCGGTGTCGTGACAGGCTCTCGTTGGGGGTGCCGGATTGCTGCTCACCGTCCCTGTCGCCGGCAGCCCAGCCTTGATGGTGTTGGCGTCGGCAAGCGAGACCATGACTGAGGGGATCACGATCGTGGGATCGGTCCCAGCCATCAATATCGGCGCTCCCGCCAGGTTGTTGCCGACGATCATTGCGGAAGCTCCCGCCGCCTGGGCGTTGGCCGCCTTCACCACGAAACCGCAGGTGCCTCGATCCACCAAGGCGATGGCACCGGCGGGGAATCCCACCAACGGGTCGCATCCTTCTGTGGGTGCGGCGGTTCCGTCGCTCACCAGGACGATGTCACCGCTGACACCAGCTTCTGTTGGCGCCGGGCCGAATGCCGCCCCTGTTGCCTGGTACTGGCCGGCCACCGCAGAGGGCGGATCGACGGTGACCAGGTTGGCGAGAGTCCCCGGGACACCTGAAGGTTCAAACCTCAGGTAGAAGGCTGAACCCGGGTCGTCCAGCGGAACCTCGATGATATCGATGCCCTGACAGGCGGCGACATTGCTGGAGGGGCTGTTGTAGACGAGGAGGCGGTTGTTCGCCAGGTCCGGCACCCCGGTTGCGGTGTGTGAACCGCAGGGCGTCGCCACAAAGGCAAGCCCCACCGGGTTGGTCGGATCACCCACGTCGAAGATATGGACGCCTTCCTGTCCGGCGGGCGTGAATACCCCACCGCAGAACCGTCCGCCGGCTGGTGTCGGGGAGTTCCAGGACCGGACCAAAATATCGTCCCAAATGATGACGTCGCCCTGATTGCCAGTGGATGCACCCTGGACACAGCCGTCGAAATTGTTGATCTCGACAGGATTGTCCGGCTCGGTCACATCGATGATCCGGAATCCTTCGTAGGTTCCCTGATAAGCCGTCTTCCCCCAGAAGGCCAGGTCGGAGTTGAACAGACCCGAGCCAGGGCCCGATGGTGGCACCAGCCGAGCCGAGTACCCCATGGGGTGCATGTTCTGGGTGTAGTCGAAGGTGGCCACGGCGTCCTCTACGGGCTCCGCGACCGCCATCATGGGCACCCACAACGCCAGAGCCGCGAGCAAGGCCATGAAAGGTCGCTTTCGCATATCTACCTCCTGCGGGGGTTGTTGCGTGAGGGCAGGATCAGGGTTTGTGATCGCCTGCCGCGACGTCGGGAACCGGACGATGAAACCCAGCCCGGCCGGTCGTGACATCCACACTCCTTCCGGGAGCCGGACCCCAGACCGGCATCCGGCCACGAGTCTATAGAACGAGGCCGGTGGCGTGCTGGGAGGATCAGAACATCCCCAGGGGCGTTAGCGTCGCTCCAGTGGAGAACAGCCCCGCCCTGACCGATCCCCGCCTCACCGCCATCGAGCATCGTGTCGTCCGCCACGGCCCCGTCGACTCTCTGGAGGAGGCGGCGGCGCAGCGCGGTGTCTCCCCGGCGGTGATCAAAACGATCGTGGTCCGCCGCGGCGACGACGACTACCTGTTCGTGCTCGTCCCTGGCGACCGGGTGATCTCCTGGCCCAAGCTGCGCTCACACCTCGGGGTCAGCCGTCTCTCGATGCCCGACGCCGACCAGGCCCTGAACGTCACCGGCTATCAACGGGGCACCATCACCCCTCTCGGCTCCTCTCATTCCTGGCCGGTGATCACCGACACCCGAGCGGCCTCCGGTGAGGTCTCAATCGGTGGTGGGGCCGCGGGGGTCTCGATCACCATTGACGGTGAGGAATTGATTCGGATACTCTCGGCGGCGGTGTCCGACGTGACCGAGCCCGCCTGAGTCGTCCTCCGGCGTGGCTGCGCTTATCAATGCAGGTCGCGTCGTATGTGACGCCCACTGCATTAGGAAGCGGATTGGCCGAGGAGGGACTCCATCAGCTCGGCAAACTCGTCGAGCCGCAATGCCTGGGGACCGTCGCTGAGCGCCTTCTCCGGTTGGGGATGGATCTCGATCATGATCCCGTGGGCCCCAACCGCCGCCGCCGCCCGCGCCAACGGAGCCACCAACCCCCGATTGCCGGCGGCATGAGATGGGTCCACGATGACCGGGAGGTGGGTCCGCCCGCGGAGAACGGGGACGGCCGTGATGTCGAGGGTGTTGCGTGACGAGGTCTCAAACGTCCTTATCCCGCGTTCGCAGAGCACGACCTGCTGGTTGCCCCCGGAAAGGATGTACTCGGCGGCGTGAAGCAGCTCGTCGATCGAGGCGCTCATCCCCCGCTTCAGCATCACGGGACGTGAGGTGCGACCCACTTCTGCCAGCAAGGCGAAGTTCTGCATGTTGCGGGCGCCGATCTGGAGCACGTCCGCGAGCTCGGCAACACGTCCCACGTGTTCCGGCGCAGGAACCTCGGTGATGGTGGGCAGCCCGTAGGCCCGTCCGGCCTCGGCGAGCATCTCCAGCCCCTCATACCCGAGGCCCTGGAAGCTATACGGCGAGGTGCGGGGTTTGAAACACCCGCCCCGAAGGAGCGAGCCGCCTGCCCTCTTCACCGCCTCGGCGCAGGCCATCACCTGCTCGAGGGACTCGACAGCACACGGTCCGGCGATGATCACTAGCTCATCCCCGCCGAATGACACACCTCTCACGTCGACCAGGGTGTCCTCTCGCTTGTGGCCCCGGCCAGCGAGCCGGTGGCCGGCCGAGCTCACCTGGACTGTGAGAGAGTGGGCTTCGGTCGACGAGGTGACCTCTCGGTATTTCCGTTTGTGGGAGAGCCTTTGCGGCCGCAGATCTCTTGATGGGTAAGTGCCCAACACCCTCATGAAGCGGGCCCGCCGTCGAACCTCGTCCAACGCCCCGCTTACCTGAGGGTCGGCGAGGTTGCCGTCAAAGTCGAGGTAGAACATCTCCTCCCAGGGATTGTCGACAGTGGGGCGAGATTCCAACTTGACCAATGGGATGTCGTGGTCCTTGAACGCGGCGAGAACCTCCATGAGCGCCCCAGGCTCGTTGCCCACCGAGAGCACCAGCGAGGTCTTGGCGGGAATCGCGAAGTCGACCAGGATCGGCTCCCTGGCCACCACCACAAAGCGGGTGTAGTTCTTCTCCCGGTTGCCGATCGCATGTTGCAGGACCCGAAGCCCGAACAGGTGGGCCGCCTCCTCGCTGGCTATGGCACCGACCGTGGGGTCCCCGATCTCGGCGATGCGCCGCCCAGAGAGGGCGGTGTCGTCGAAATAGACCACTTCCACATCGGGCAGGCCGACCAGGAAATCGGTGCACTGGGCCACCGCCTGAGGATGGCCGAATACCTTTCGCAGCCCGGACACGGTGGCCCCCATGGTCCCCAGGAGGCAATGGCGCACCAAGAGCTTGACCTCGCCGACGACGGCGAGGCCGCTGTGTAGAAGCAGGTCGTATACCTCGGCTATGGCTCCCGAGGTGGTGTTCTCGATCGGCAGCACGGCGAGGTCGGCGCGCCCATCGACCACTGCGGAGGTGGCATCCACGAACCGAGCGCAACCGAGGAACGAGACATGATCGGGCTCACCACCGAGGAACTCCGCAGCCGCCATTCGGCTGTACGACCCCTCGATGCCTTGGACTGCCGCCGTGACCGGGCGGAGCCGGCCCCCCGGCTCAAGCTGGAGGGTCTCATGCTGGACCCGCAGCGAGTCATCGAGAATCTGCTCCCAAACACGGAACACCAGACCAGGGTCGAGCCGATAGTGCTCGGCCAGCGCCAACCGATTCGAAATCAGGGCCCGCTCCCGCTCCTCATCGAGGAAGGGCCTCTTGACGCGCCGCTTCTCGGCGGCGATCTCTCGCGCCAGCTGGCGGCGAGCCGCCAGCAACTCGAGGATCTGGCTGTCGATTCGGTCGACGCCGTTGCGGAGACCGTCTATGTCAGGCGGGTCGGTCAATGGGGCTTGATTCATGGAAAGACTCCGAGAGACCACCGTGGGGGCACGGCTAGGAGGAGAGAGGGAACAGGGAACAGCGAGGAGGGAGGTGTGTCGGCGCTAGGCGCCGAAATAGTCGCGGGAGTAGAGGGCACCGATGCGGGCGGTGGTTCCGCCTGGACGCGACACGCGACTCATGGCGTGATTGTGGGCCACGATGACAGCCCCGTCAAGGGAAGAATGACAAATTGCATCCCTCCGTTTCCTAGTCTCGGCCGGTGTGAAGACAGGACGGAGCGCGCTCATTCACGGTACGGGCCTCATGGGCGCCTCGTTGGGCCTCGCCCTGCAGACCCAGGGCTGGACGGTTCTAGGTTGGGATCCCGCACCTCACGCCCTCGCCGAGGCGGAGCGGCGGGGTGCGATCAACCGGCGGCACGGTTCGGCAACCGCCGGCCTCGACGAGGCGGATCTCATCGTTGTCGCGGCACCACCAGCGGCCAGCACCGCCATCCTCAGGGACCTGGAGACCGACACCCTGATAACCGACATCGCCGGTGTGAAGGCACCCATCATTGGAGCCGCGGCTCATCTTCGGCATTTCGTCGGGGGCCATCCGATGACCGGTGGTGTCGGCGGCGGCCCCGCCTTCGCCTCATCGACACTCTTCCATGGAGCGATGTGGATTTTGACCACCGACCATGCGCTTGCATCGGATGTCGACGCCTTGGCCGAAGTCATCCGATCCGTCGGAGCCAACCCGGTGACGATGAGCGCCGCTGATCACGACCGGATCATCGCCCGAATCAGCCATCTCCCTCATATCCTCGCCGCCGCGCTCGTGGAGCTGGCCGCCGGCGACGAAAATGCGATTTCCCTGGCAGGGGGCGGCTTCCGCGACCTGACCAGAGTTGCCGCGTCCGAGCCGGAATGGTGGACCGAAGTCCTCACCACCAACTCCAAGAACGTCGTGGAGGCCGTCGACGAGCTGATGGCGAGTTTGGGACGGTGGAAGCTGGCACTCGAGGGCTCGCAGGAGACCGTGGTGTCGGCTGCCCTGGCCGCGGCGCGTCAGCAAAGGCTGGAGCTCGGAGAACGGCACCTGCAGGTGCGTGTGGTCCTCTTCGACCAGCCCGGCGAGATCGCCAGGGTGGGACACGCCCTGGAACTGAGCCGCGCCGACGTCCGCGACTTCCAGCTGAGACATGGTGAGCATGGCGGCGGAGGCATCCTCACCATCTCGGTGGCGCCGGTGACAGCCGCCGATCTCCGCGAAGCCCTCGTCGATCAGGGTTTCACGCTGCAGAGCTGAGCAGGCGATCGAACTTGCCATGGGTTGACCAGGGTTGTTCTCAGCTGGGCGGCGACCCCGCAGCCTCGAGTGTCTCGCCGGCTGCGACGGCCCTCGCCTCGGTGATGAGCCGCTGTGCCTCGGCGACCCACCGCTGATAGTCAGCGAGGTCGCCGTTGCGTAGGGCCTGCTCGGCGGCTTCGAAGGCCGCAGCCGCCTGTTCCAGGAGCTCGGCGATGGTCTCGTCCCCTGGGGGCGGCGGCTCGACGTCGCCGAACACCAATCCCAAAGCCCCGTCGAGGGTGGGAGCCCATCTCACCCTGTCGCCGAAAACGACGATGACCCGGCGAAACTCGGGAAAACCGCGGTCGGTGCCGAGGAGATAGACGGGCTGGATGTACATCACTGAATCCTCAACGGGCACCACCAGAAGGTCCCCTCGAAGCACCGACGACCCCTGTTGGTCCCACAAAGTGAACTGCTCGGAAATGTTCTCATCCTGGCTGATGCGTTGCCCCACCTGTCCGGTGCCATCCACCAGCTCGCCCTGGGGCATCCGAAAGTCGACCAGGCGTCCGAACCGCCCCGGTGTCGAATCAGCGACGAGAAAGGCCGTCATATTCTCCTTGTCACGAGGGTTGAACGGCTGGATCAGCAGGTACGAGAGGTCGTCCTCCCCGGGGAGCCGGGTGAGCAGGTAATAGGGGAGCATCTCTCGGCGATACTCACGCTCGCCGGTGGGGGCGAAGTCGCCGCGAAGGAACTCGGTGCCTGAGACCTGCCCCCTCCTGATGGTCGACGGATCGGCGGGGAGCGACCAGGCGTCGTTACCGGTGAACAGCTCCCCGACATCGGTCACGTGGTACTCGAGATACACCTGCCCCTGGAGACGGAACAGGTCCTGAGGAACGCGTATGTGATCAACGATCCCTGCCGGCATCTCGGAGAAGGAACGGAACAGCGTCGGATAGGCGTCCGCCCACGCGGTGAGAATCGGCTCGGAATCGTCGAACCGATAAAAGACGACGCTCCCGTCGTAGGCGTCGACCACCGCCTTCACCGAGTTGCGGATGTAGTTGATGTCGCTGCTCATCCGAGACGACAGGGGGAGCCGGCCGACGGCCTCGCTCCCCACCCTCTGGCTGTAGGGGAACCAACTCGAGGTGGTGTACATGTCGATGACCCACAGCACCCGCCCATCGACGATCACCGGGTATGGGTCGCTGTCGACCTCGAGAAACGGGGCGATCTGTGAAGCCATCGCCTTGACGTTGCGCTCCACGAGAACGCGGCTGTCCGGCCTTATCTCGCCGGAGATGAGCAGGTTGAGGTCTCGATAACGGAACGCAAAGGCGACGCGCCTCCAGAAGCTGGAGAGATCGACGCCGGCCAAACCGTCGTACTCGTTGACCTCCGTGCCCTGGGTGGGGTGGGGGAAGTCGACCTCCTGAGGAGTGGCTCCGGTCTTGACGATGACCGGCCGGCCCTGGCCGTAGGACTCTCCGAAATAGGACCTCGGCTCCACGAGCTCCAGTTCGGAGAGCTCTGTCTGCGGGGGGACGTCCTTGAGGAGGAATTGCGGCTGACCGTCGCTCTCCACCGAGTTCGCCTGAGTCATGACCGCCCCGAA
This sequence comes from uncultured Acidimicrobiaceae bacterium, assembly GCA_964552165.1. Lineage (GTDB taxonomy): Bacteria > Actinomycetota > Acidimicrobiia > Spongiisociales > ZC4RG35 > CAZKFU01. The sequence goes on along the minus strand of CAZKFU010000006.1, from coordinate 924 downwards.
TCCGTGGGTGTAGAGGAGGCGCTGGCTGAGCCAGTCGGTTCGGGGGAGGTTTGCCTCGTCGAGCTCCCTGACGGCCACCATGACCTGTGTGGGCTCGCCATCGAAGTCGTACCGGTCGGTGTCGACTCGGTCCAGGCGGTAGTAAGGACGGAGCTCCTGAAAGTTCTGATAGCTCTGTGGGAGCACAGAGGGATCCCAGAGCCTGACGTTGTCTATGGTCAATCGGTTGTCCTCGACGTCGTCCGCGGTGAGCCCCGGGGAGGCCGCGAAGTCCCTCACCTCGACGTCGGCGAACCCATAGGCGAGCCGGGTGAGCTCGATGTTGTTCGCGATGTAATCCGCGTTCCGCACCAGCTCCTGGGGATCGACCTGAAAACGCTGCACGATGGACGGATAAACGACACCGGCGGCCAACGACACCAGCAGCCACGCCCCCACCGAGACCACCGCCAGCGTCCACCCTCGGCGAAAGATCGAAACCACGAACAACACCGCGCCAACCACCGCGATCGCCAGCAACAGCCGGAGAGCGGGAAGACGGGCCATCTCGTCGGTAAAGCCGGGTCCGAAAAAGCCTCCGGTCGGGCGCCTGTTACGCTCAGAGAACATCAGGTCGAGGGCGTCGAGGCGGTACGTCGCCGCCCGAACCAGCGCCAAGAGGGCCAAAAGCACCAGGAGGTGGGTCTTGGCGCCTCGGGACACACTGATCCGCCTTCCACCGGGTATTCGAATGCCACCGTTGAAGTAGTGGCCAACGACTGCCACCACCAACGCAAAGACGAGAAGGGTGAACAACCAGCCGGTGACCGCCCGGTACAAAGGGAACCTGAAGAGGTAAAAGCCGATGTCGAGCTCGAAGATGGGATCGGGCACGCCAAAGGTCTGGGAGTTCAGGAACAGAAAGGCGTCGTCACGCCACGAGGC
>CAZKFU010000005.1:0-15192 GCA_964552165.1 uncultured Acidimicrobiaceae bacterium | reverse complement strand
GGGACGCGGTGGCCGAGGCCACCGATGCCTCTCTCGCCGAGTCCGAACGACCGTCGATGATCGTGTGCCACACCCACATCGCCGCCGGTGCCCCCAACCTCCAGGACACGGCAAAGGCACACGGACAGCCCCTGGGGGAAGAGGAGGTGCGCCTCACCAAGGAGGCCATGGGGTTCCCAGTGGACCAGGAGTTCTACGTCCCCGACGAGGTCTACCGATTCATGAGAGAGTCGATGGACCGGGGCCGCGCCGCTCGGGAAGAGTGGGAGAAACGACGTGCAGAATCGAGTGAGTGGGACTCCTTCTTTGGCCGGCAGTCTGTGATGCTCGATGACCCCGGTTTCGAACCCGGCGCTTCGATGGCAACCCGGGCCGCCTCAGGAGAGATGTTCCCGCAGATGGCGGTGAAGGTTCCCGGTCTGGTGGGCGGCGCTGCCGACCTCGTGGAGTCGACCAAGACAGAGTTCGACCACGACCGGTTGTTCTCCAGGGACAACCGCCAGGGACGAGACATCGCCTTTGGGGTCCGTGAGCACTCCATGGGAACGATCGTCAACGGGATGGCGGTCCACGGCGGGCTCCGCCCCTACGGCGCCACCTTCTTCATCTTCTCCGACTACATGCGGCCCGCCCTCAGAATCTCGGCCCTGATGAAGGCGCCTTCGATCTGGGTATTCACCCACGATTCGGTGTTTCTCGGCGAGGACGGCCCTACCCACCAGCCAATCGAGCATCTGGCGTCGCTGCGGGCCATGCCCGAGATGACCGTGATCAGGCCCGCGGACGCCACTGAGACGGTCGAGGCCTGGGAGCTGGCTCTGAACCGGATCGAAGGGCCGACGGCCCTCCTGCTGACCCGCCAGAACCTCCCCGTGCTCGAGCGATCGCGAGGCGGTGTCGCCCGCGGCGGCTATGTGCTCCGCGATGGGTCGGACGTAGTCCTCGTTGCCACCGGCTCCGAGGTCCACGTCGCCTTGGAGGCGGCACTGATGCTCGAGGACGACGGCATCTCGGCGCGGGTGGTCAGCCTCCCCAGCTGGGAGTTGTTCTTTGCCCAGCCCGATGACTACCGAAACGAGGTGCTGGGCGCCGAACTGCCCCGGGTTTCCATCGAGGCGGCGGCGACCTTCGGTTGGGAGAGAGTGGTTGGAGACGACGGGCTCAAGATCGGCGTCGATCGATTCGGGGCCTCGGCGCCGTACCAGGTGATCGCCGAGAAGCTCGGGTTCACACCGACCGCAGTAACGGAGGCGGTCCGGACCCACCTTTCATCCTGAGAGGTCCGAGACGCGACGCCGTCGAGCCAGCAGGAAAGCCCCCCCACCGCCGAGCAGGATGATCACCGCTCCCCCGGCCACCCGTACCCGGCCCCGGCTCTCGGCGTCCTCGAGAATCGAGAGGACGTCGGTCGCCCCCTGGCGGGCGCCATCGAGATCGTCGGCGGCGAAATCGCGGCCGGCGTCGGTGATCCGGGTGTCGATCCCGGCACCCAGGAGACCAATCGCGGTGAGCACTCCTTCGGCGTCCCCGGCGGCCTTCTTGGCGTCCACCACGAGGTTGGCTACCTCCAGTTGGCGATCGGCGAGAGCGTCGGGCTCTCCCAGACCGGAGGCGGCCGACTCGTAGGAGACGCGGAGCGACACCGGAGCCGCCACACCCAAGATCCCCGCCAGACGCTCGATCGCATCGGCCTTCTCCAGAACCGCGTGGGCTTCAGAGATCCGGTCCTGGACCTCGGCGAAGCTCCACTCCGACATCGGGCCTCGCACATAGATCGGGGCGAGCCATCCGCCGGCGAGAAGGGCGTCATAGCGAGCGCGAGCCTCCCGTCGATCATCCAGGGTGTCGCCCACCACGTGATTCTCGAAGAGAGCGTCCGCGGACTCCGAGCCGGCAACCTCTTGCACAAGGTCGAGGAAGCGGCGCCAGTCGTCGCCCGGGGGCACCAGCTCTGGCTCCGGCGCTCCCCGGTAGGCGATCTCATTCCTGGCAGCAGCACTGATAACGGCCGACATCGCCTCGACGCCTATCTCGTCGACCAGCTCGCTCACCAACCACCATGACGCCCGATAGCCCTGTTCCTCGTACTGGCGGAGGCCCTCGGCACCGGGCTCGGGCACTACCCAGCCGTTGAGGGCTCCCACCAGGTCGGTGGGGCCGGGCGAGTCGGGGATCTCGGCCGAGGGCTCGAGACCGGCCGCGGCCACGGCCAGTGCGCCATATGTGTTCGCCAGGCCCTCGATGATCCAGCGCTCGGTGAACAGTCCGCCGTGAAACCAAGTGTGCGACAGCTCATGCAGAAGGAGGTGGGGATCTACCCACTCACCGATCTCGATGCGCTGATCTGCGGCGAGATACCAACCGCCGTAGCCAGCGAGGGTGACCTCCTGGGATTCGACGATCGTCAACCGATCCTGCGGTTGCCAGGGGAGGCCAACGAGCTCCTGGAGATGGGGCAGTCCCGTCAGCGCCGCCGCCGCCACGTCCTCGCTCCAGGTGGGGTCGTCGGGCCAGGAAAGCACTTCGATGTCATACGCGTCAGCTCGACCCTGGCCGACGTGAGGTTGGCGTCGTTACGGCCCTGGACAAAGAGCACGTCCTCATGTCCGAAATCGACGAGTGTGTAGACGGCTCCCTCTTCGGTGACCGTCATCTCGTAACCGGCGCCGGTGACACTGAACTCGAACGCCGGGTCGAGCCGGATCGCGATGTCTGTTCGCCCCTCGTCACCCCACCGGTACACGCCGAAGCTGACATAGGCGGGATTGATCCGGAACGGGGTGCTGGTTCGTGGCGGGTCTGCCTCCAGCGAGTACTCGATGTGGAGGTTGATCGATTCCCGGTAAAACAATCGGCGGTCGAAGGTGATCGTGGCCAGGTCGAACCCCTCGACCTCACCTCCTGCCGTCGGGTCGAGGACGATCTCCAGCTCCCTGCCCGCAGTCGTCGCCGAGAGATCCTTCACCCCCTGGGGGACATAGAGGGCGATGCCCTCGAAGAAATAGGAGATGATCTCGTCCTCAGTGACGTCGTTCGGCTTGACATTGGTGAGGCGAACGTCGCTCTCCAGCTCGAGAGTGCCCCGGTCGACGTCAACGAAGTAGACGATGGAGGTGTCCCACTCCAGCCCTTCGGAGGCAAGCGCCGGGCCCATCCCCCAAACAAGCAGAACCGGGGCGGCAGCGATCAACACCGCCTTCGCGGACCAGGAATGCCGACGCCCTCTGGTCACCGAGGAAATCACGGGACAGAGCATGGCAGCGGCGGCTGGTTACGAGTCGATTTAGCCTGCCCAGGTGGTAGCTCGATGCGAGGTCGTGGTGGTCGGTGCCGGAATCGCCGGAATCTCGGCTGCCTTTCACCTGTCACGGCTGGGTATGACCGACATCCGCATCGTCGACCCGAGACCGCCGCTCACGCTGACCTCTGACAAGTCGACGGAGTGCTACCGCAACTGGTGGCCGAACCCGCCGATGGTGGGGCTCATGAACCGCTCCATCGACCTCCTCGAGGCCATGGCCGTGGAATCGGGCGACATTTTCGGCCTCAACCGCAGGGGCTATCTCTTTGTGACCGCCGACGAACGACGATTCCAGCAGATGGTCGAGGACGCCCACGTCACTTCGACTCTTGGTGCCGGCGCCGTCAGGTTTCACCCCGGGTCCGAGCCGTATCGGAGCTCCCCTACCGAGGGATTCTCCGGAGCGCCCGACGGCGCCGACATCTTGGTCGACGGTGAGGAAGTTCGACGCCACTTCCCCTTTGTCACCGGTGCGGCAGTGGGCGCGGTGCACGTGAGAAGAGCCGGCTGGTTCAGCGCCCAACAACTCGGATCCTGGATGCTCGACGACGTCCGCGACAAGGGCGGCGAGGTGATCGGCGACGAGGTGGTCGCCATCGAGGTCGAGTCCGACGAGGTCCGGGGAGTGCGCCTGTCCAGCGGTGCTGCCGTCGCCACACCGGTGGTGGTAAATGCCGCCGGGCCGATGTCGGCGCCGGTCGCGGCCATGGTCGAGTTGGAGCTTCCCCTCTTCTCGGAGCTCCACCTCAAGGTTGCTTTTCGCGATCATCTGGCGATAGTGCCCCGCAAGGCGCCGATGATCATCTGGAGTGATCCGCAGGAGCTCGATTGGACCGACGAGGAGAGGGCTGCCCTCAGGGAGGACGGACGACACGACCTGCTCGCCGAGATGCCCGTCTTCTGCCATGGCCGTCCCGAGGGCGGGGTCGACTCCCGGTATCTCCTCGGATTGTGGGAGTACCACGGGAAGGTGACGGAGCCAACATGGCCGATCCCCGAGGATCCCCTCTATCCGGAGGTCGTGATGCGGGGGCTCTCGACGATGGTTCCCGGGCTCGACCAATATCTTGATCGGCTCCCCCACTCGGTTGTAGATGGCGGCTACTACACCAAGACAGTCGAGAACCGGCCGCTGATCGGCCCCGCTGGGCCCACCGGGTTCAACCTGATCTGTGGCCTTTCAGGGTTCGGGGTGATGGTCGCCGCCGGTGCCGGAGACCTCCTGGCTCGACACATCACCGGAGAGCCGCTACCCGACCACTCCGACGACTTCCTCCTCAGCCGCTACGACGACCCCGACTACCTGGCGTCGATGCCCGGAGAGCTCGAATCGGGTCAACTCTAGGGCTGCTAGGAGAACTTGGTCTGGGGGCGCTCCTCGAGAACTTCGTCGACGTAGATGTCGACTTTCTCGTTGTAGAACGATACGAGTCCCGCGATCCGCTGCGACTCCGGCAACGGCCGGTCGTAGCCCCAGATGATGTTCTCATGGACTGTCCCGTTGACTGTCGCGTCCCAGTAGCGGGCCGTCCCCTTGTAGGGACAATGTGTCGCCTTGTCGGTGGGGGTGAGGAGATCCATCCTCACATGGGTCTTGGGCAGGTAGTAGCGGGCGGGAAGCCCGGTTTCGAAAAGGATCACCGGACTGGTGGAATCGGCGATCGTGACGCCGTCGATCTCAACTCGCACCCGGCGGCTCGTAGGGAGAATGTCGAGACGAGTATGCGGGTCCCGGGCATGCACGTAGACCTCCTCGTCCTCCTCGAACCAGTGATCCATGGTGTCCCACTCCAGCACCACCCGATCGGCGCAATCTTCGATCTTGGGCTCGAGATATCGATAGGCCTTGCCTTCGGCGCCCCCCGATTTCACCGCATAGAACGTCGCCTCACCACGGCTGGGTGAGCTCTTGGTCTCACCGGTCTCGACGAACAATTCCATGGCGACATCCTCAACCGGGAAGTAGTAGGTGGGGTAGTACGGGACCTCCCACACCAGAAGCACGTTGGTGCTGTCGGCGATCACCTCACCCCCGAGCGCCGCTCGGATGCGCTTCTGACAATCCTCGGTTCGCAATCGAGTCGGCTCCGCCATCGCAATCGCAATAGACAACCGACGAAAGACGGCGGCAATTCCTCTCAGCGCACCTCGAGGACGGCCACGCCCAGTGGCAGCTCGAACGCCGCCGAGCTCCAGTATGCCCCAAGTCTCTTGCGGAACGCCGGTGCCGGCTCGGCGTAGACGCGGTTGCCCAGCACCCTTGCCGCCGCCTGCAGCTCGCTGCGGCGGTGCTGGGCCAGAGCAGCAAAGAGCGATCGTTCGACGGGGTCAGAACACACCTCGGGCCTCACCATGAGCAACCCGAGCAGCTCGGCGAGGTCGTGTTCCTCGCCCAGGATCTCCGAGAGCCGGTCGAGGCTCGCTACCAGACCGCCCATGACCTCGGGCCAGATCGGGACCAGCACCTCCATCTGATGGCGGAGATACTTGGCTCTCTTCCTCCAGCCGTGGAACTGGCGTGCATCCCCTTTGCGGTAGGCGATCGACATCTCGGTCTGCCCCCGGGAGTAGGTGGCGGCAATCCCAGGGCCGATTGCCTTGAAGTCGCTCCCGATGACGGCCCGGGACCGATAGGCGGTGGCTTCCCCGGGCTCGGTCGGCCACGCCGAGTAGCGGTTGCGGGCACGGTGCAGAGTCGACACCACTATCTCAACAGCTCGCTCCTGGTGTATTGCTCGCTCGGTGACTCGGCGCTCCCTCTCCTCCAGCCGGTGCTCCATCTCCAAGAACGACCCCTCGCGCAGCGAGCCTTCGAATCGGTCGCGCATGGATCGCACCGTTCTCACCGCAACTCTTGCCCCCCGCATCGGCGACAGCCGTCGTGCGGCGTCGCGAAGTGTCTTGTTCTCGAACGCGTAAACCCTCTTCCCGAGCTCCGGTCGCACCATTCGGAGTAGCGAGCGCACCTTCTTCATTGCCTTCCGAGACTCGTGCACGGCGTCGCCGACATCGATGCTCTCGTCGTAAAACACCGCGGCCGCCCACTGCAGCTGATCCACGGTGATCCGCTTCAGCCCTTCCGCCAGCGACTCTCGGGGCCGGAGCTCGAACCCCGACGCGGACGGGTTCTGCATATGCGAGATCGAGATGGTGTCCAGATGAATAGTCACCGGAGGTCAGCGTAGCCTTGGGTGATGCGTTCGGCCGGTCTCCTCCCTTTCCGCCGAGTTGGCGCCCTCGAGGTGCTGATCGCCCATCCCGGAGGGCCATTGTGGGCCAAGCGGGACGCCGGCGCTTGGAGTGTCGTCAAAGGTGTGGTCGAGGACGGTGAGCCCGACATCGCCGCCGCCCGCCGCGAGTTCACCGAGGAGACGGGATGGGCGGCCCCGCCCGGGCCCCTGGTCGACCTGGGTGAGGTGAAGCTCGCCTCCAGGAAAGCGGTCACCGTATGGGCGGTGGAGGCTGACTTCGATCCCAGCACACTGCGCCCGGGCACGTTCGAGATGTGGGGTCGGGCCTTTCCCGAAATCGATCGTGTGGAGTGGTTTGAAAACGAGGTCGCTCGGCTGAAGCTGAACCCGGTTCAGGCTTTGCTCATAGATCGACTGGAACTCGAGCTTGGCATCGATGGTTGACCTGATGGCGACCACGTTCTGAAAGGAGATTCAAATTGGAACAGATGCCCCGAACCGAAGAGGAGTGGCGGGCCAAGCTCACGCCCGAGCAGTTCGATGTCCTCAGGCGGGCCGGCACCGAGCGGGCGTTCACCGGCAGATACTGGGATGAGCACGGCGACGGGGTCTACCGCTGCGCCGGGTGCGGCACCGAGTTGTTCGAGTCGGGGACAAAGTTCGAGTCCGGCACCGGGTGGCCCAGCTTCTACAAGGCGCTCGACCCCGAAAAGATCGTCGAAGAGGTGGATCGGTCCTACGGGATGGTCCGCACCGAGGTCAAGTGCGCAAATTGCGGCGGTCACCTCGGCCACCTCTTCGACGACGGCCCCCAGCCAACGGGGCTGCGCTACTGCATCAACTCGGCGGCCCTAGACCTCGACGAGGACGCCTCGAGCTAGGTCCGAACCGACTCGATGGCAGCGATGAAATCCGACTCGAACGGCGACCTCTCCACCAGGTCGACCGGTATCTCCAGTTGGATCGCCCCATCGACACGCATGCTCGCGGCGCCTTCCATCTTGCGGAGGACGACGTCGTTCTCCGGGTGGACCTCGGCATGGAACGTGGCCACGCCGTCATGGCGGGCCACAGCCGCAAGAGCGGAGAGCAGCAGGGTGCCGATCCCCCTCCGTTGGTGAGCATCGACAACCGCCACTGCCGCCTCGGCCCAGTCGGGACGATCCCTGTCGACCACATATCTGGCGATGCCCGCCGGCTCCTCGCCCAGAAGAGCACCCCAAGCGACGTGCTTCACCTGGTCGATGTCGGTGAAGTAGCGGATCTCCGATGCGGAGAGATGGTCGACACCGGATAGAAAACGCATGTAGCGGGAGTGAGGTGACATATATGTCAGGCCCTCGACCAGGAGCGAGGCGTCTTCGGCCCGCACCGGCACCAGCGACACCGTGTCGCCGTCGGCGAGGACGACCTCGATCGAAGGACGGTCGTCGAGATACTGGGCTCTATCCATAATGCTTGCTAAAGCTAGCATACCGCGAGCGACCAGCTAGCCGGTGGGGACCTACGACGCGCCTTTACCGGGTGGGCGGGTTGGCGCCGCTAGCTTCTCTCCGATGGCCACCCGCTCCAGACCGGCAACGACAACGTCCAGCTTTGGCTCGGGTCGGCGCGAATCGCACGACGCCTCTTCTTTCTATGACCGTTTCACGGCACCGTCGCTCAGCGATGATGAAACGATCAATCCCCCAGTCGCACTCAATGAGGTCTTCCTGGGCGACGCACGATTCATGTCGGACGACCAGGTCGCCGACAACTCGGTGGCGCTGCTGGTGACCTCACCTCCGTACTACGCCGGCAAGGCATACGAGCTCGACACCAGTGCCGGTCATGTTCCCGCCAGCTATCTGGAGTACATGGGAATGCTGCGCCAGGTTCTCGCCGTCTGCCTCCGCAAGCTGGAACCTGGCGGGCGCATGGCGATCAACGTGGCCAATCTGGGACGGAAGCCCTACCGCTCGCTCTCCGCCGACGTGATCGGGATCCTCCAAGATGAACTCGGGATGCTTCTCCGCGCCGAGATCATCTGGCAGAAGGCACGTGGCGCCGGCGGATCCTGCGCCTGGGGGACGTTCCAATCACCACAAAACCCGGTGCTCCGCGACGTCACGGAACGGGTGATCGTCGCCTCCAAGGGCAGGTTCGATCGGATGTGGACGAGAGCCGAGCGCCAAGCGCGGGAGCTGCCCCACGTGCCCACGATCGAGAAGAGCGACTTTCTCGAAGCAACGCTGGACGTCTGGGAGATCCCGGCCGAGTCGGCGCGGCGGGTGGGTCACCCGGCGCCCTTCCCGGTGGAGTTGCCACGTCGGCTCATCGAGCTGTACACATACCGGGACGACCTGATCCTCGACCCATTCATCGGCTCCGGGACGACCGCGGTCGCGGCGGTCGGCACCAGGCGCCATTTCGTCGGATTCGACACCGAGCCCTCGTACGTGGAGCTGACGCGGCGCAGGCTCGACTCACTTTGACCACGACCCACGGGTAAATTGCCTTGACACGCCGCCGTCCGACCGGCGAGAGTCAAGCGTCTGATCTTCCCCGGCGTGCCGCAGACTCCCGCGCCCTGACCAAACCGATTCCCCCGACGATGAACCAATGATCCCACTACGCCAATATCGCGCCCTGCTCGGGCAGTACCTGCGACCGCAGCGACCCCGTGTCGCCGCGTTGGCTGTGCTGCTGGTGCTCGCGACCGGTTTCGCCGTGGCCAACCCATTGCTGATAGCTGCCTTCATCGATGGGGCCACGTCGGGCCGGACCCGAGATGCGTTGGTGACCATCGCCGTGTGGTTCATGATCCTGGCCATCGGGCATCAAGGGATCTCGGTGCTCTCCACCTGGCTAGCCGAGGACATCGGTTGGTCGACGACCAACGAGCTCCGTTCCGACCTCGCCGCCCACGTGATCGGGCTCGATATGGGGTTCCACAAGCGACATGTCCCCGGCGAGCTGATCGAGCGCGTCGACGGAGACGTGACCACTCTCTCCAACTTCTTCTCCGCCCTGGCGATAAAGGTCGCCGCCAACGGTGCGTTGGTCGTCGGGATCCTGGTCATGTTGTGGTTTGTCCATCCGCTCATCGGGTTGACGATGAGCACCGTCACCGGGGGCGCCTTCGTGGCGATGATGAGGATCCAGGCAATCGCCGTTCCCTGGTGGCGCGCGGTCCGCGCCCGTTCCGCCGAGTTCTTCGGGTTCATCGGGGAGCAACTCGGTGGCACCGAGGACATCCGCTCCGCCGGCGCCACCGACTTCATGCTCAACCGGTTCGCCGCCCTCATCAGGCGGTGGCTCCCCGAGGCGATACGGGCCCGCATGGGATTCGCCGCTCTATGGAGCACCAACATCATCCTCTTCGGTGCGGCGACGTCCATCGCCTTCGGCATGGGGTCATGGCTCCTGGACACCGGCGGGATGACCATCGGGGCCGTCTACCTCGTGTTCCATTACAGCGAGATGATCCGGCACCCCATCGAGCAGGTACGAGCCCAGATGGAGGACCTCCAGAAAGCAGGTGCCGGCATCGGTCGGGTTCGCGACCTGTTGGCGACCTCGCCGGCAGTGGAGGATTCCGGCACCACCCAACTTCCCAATGGCGCACTCGGTGTCACCTTCGACGCCGTCTCGTTCAGTTACGAGGACGACGACCCGGCTCTCCGCGACATCGATCTCGAACTGGCACCGGGGAGGGTGCTGGGGCTGTTGGGACGCACCGGGTCGGGCAAGACGACGATGGCCCGCCTCGTCACCAGGCTCTATGACCCCACCGCGGGAAAGGTGCTGCTGGGAGGTGTTCCCACCAACGAGATCGACGCTACATCATTGCGGCAACGGGTCGCGATCGTGACCCAGGACGTCCAGCTCTTCCGGGCAACGGTCCTCGAGAATCTCACGTTCTTCGATTCCTCGCTGGGGCGCGCCGAAGTGGAACAGGCAATCGAGGACCTCGGGCTCTCCGAATGGCTCGACCGGCTTCCCAATGGGCTCGACACCATGCTGGCATCGGGAAGCGGAGGCTTGTCGGCGGGGCAGGCCCAGCTATTGGCATTCGCACGCGTGTTCCTTCGCAACCCTGGGCTGGTGGTCCTCGACGAGGCGTCATCGCGACTCGATCCTGCAACCGAGGCGCTCATCGAGCGAGCGGTGAGCCGGCTTCTCGAGGGCAGGACGGGAATCATCATCGCCCACCGGCTGAACACTGTGAATCGCGCACATGAGATAGCAGTGCTCGATGCCGGCCGGATCACCGAGCACGGGGATAGGCGCTCGCTCGCCGCCGACCCGGAGTCGGCGTTCGCCCGACTCCTTGCCACCGGAGCGCAGGAGCTACTGGCATGACCACCCGTCGCTCCGCCCTCCCCACCCTGAAGATGCTGGCTCATCTTCCCCGGGTATCACCTTGGCGCTATGTCCTCAACGCAGTCATCTGGTCATCGGTATGGCTGATGCCGCTGCTGATCGGTCTCCTCGCGCAGCGGTTCTTCAACACCATCTCCGGAGTGGAGACCGGATGGAACGTTCCCACGTTGGTCGCCTTGCTTTGGGCCTACGTGCTGATGCGAATCGCCGTGGTGTTCCTGGGCCTGTGGAACGACCAGCACTTCGAGTTCCGGGTGTGGAGCAGCCTTCGCAAGCGGATGCTGACCCGCCTCTATGGGCTACCGGGGGCTCGCGCCGTGGAGGAGACGCCGGGAGAGGCGATAAGCCGGTTCCGAGAAGACGTCGAGCATTCGGGTGAGGCGCTGGCGTGGACCCCGGACATGATCGGGGTGGTCATCATGATGCCGATCGCCCTGGTGATCCTGAGCTCGATCGATGTGGCGTTGACGGTGTTCGTCGTGATCCCCCTGGTGGCTGTGATCGTCCTGGCCGAGCGGGCCGGGACTCGCATCCGCCGCTATCGCCACGCCGCCCGCGAGGCCACCGAGCAGATCACCGGCTTTCTCGGCGAGACATTCGCCTCGGTGCAGGCGGTCAAGGTTGCCGGGGCGGAGAGCCAGGTTCTCGACAGGTTCCAATTACTCAATGGCGAGCGCCGGCGGATGATGGTTCGTGATCGCACGCTGGTTGCCTTGCTGGAGTCGGTGTTCTGGAACACCGTCAACATCGGGACGGCGATAGTCCTCATCGCCAGCGCCTCGATGATGACCCGCGCCGATGACCCTCTAACGGTCGGCGAGTTCGCGATATTCGTGTTCTTCCTGGGTCTCTTGACCGACGCCACCTACTTCACCGGGCTCTTCATCGCCCGAGTGAAGCAGGCGGGTGTGTCATTCGAGAGGATGGTGTCACTCATGAGAGGGTCGCCCTGGCGTGACCTCGTCGACCCGGCAGTCCTCAATCTCGGCGGCGAGCTGCCCGAGGTAGTCACTCCACGTCTCCAACCATCTCAGGCGCTGAAACGCCTGAAGGTGAGGGGTCTGACGTATCGCCATCACAACACCGGAGAGGGGATCGAGGGGGTCGACTTCGAGGTGGACCGAGGTAGCTTCACCGTCATCACCGGCCGTATCGGGTCGGGTAAGACCACCTTGGTGCGCACGCTCCTCGGCCTGCTGCCGGCCCACTCGGGAGAGGTGAGATGGAACGACACGCCCGTGGAAGACCCCGCCCGCTTCTTCATACCTCCCATCTCGGCCTATACCCCGCAGGTGCCCAGCCTCTTCTCGATGAGCCTGCGTGACAACCTCCTCCTGGGGAGGGATGACTCCGACGAAGAGGTCGCAGAGGCAATCGCCGCCGCGGTGCTCGATCAGGACATCGGGTCATTCCCCCTTGGGCTCGACACGCTGGTAGGCCCTCGGGGAATGCGGCTCTCCGGTGGGCAAGCCCAGCGCACCGCGGCCGCCCGAACCTTCCTCCGACGACCCGAGCTCTACGTGTTCGATGACCTGTCGAGCGCTCTCGACGTCGAGACCGAGCGCCTTCTCTGGGAACGGCTCCTGCGAGATGACTCCGGGGCCACGGCCCTGGTGGTGTCGCACCGGCACCCCGCCCTCCGCCGCGCCGACCAGATCCTTGTCATGGACCGGGGACGGATCGTGGCCCGAGGCAGGCTCTCCGAGCTGCTTCAGACCAACGCCGACTTCCGCAGCCTGTGGGAGGAGCAGCCGGAGGACTAGCCGGACAGCGCTTGGCGGCCCCGGGCATAGAAATCCAACGCCACCCCCATAGGGTCGGAGCCGGCTAGGAGCGAGCTATAAGCGATGCTGGCGCCATTGAATGCGAAGTCGTTCCAGAACGCGTTGCCGCGGTCGACATCGGACCAGGCCGCCACATACAGGTAAGGCTGGTCATGGTCTGCGTCTCCTGGAGAAGCTCCGTAGCTGGCCCGCCGTCCCGAGCTGGCATCGCCCAGCTCGATGGCGGCATCGAAGTGCTCGGGCCACAGCTGTGGCTCGGAGACGTCGTCTTCCGGTCCCCCTTCTTCCATAAGCCTTTCCAGTGCAATGAAGCCAAAACTGAACCAATCACCAAGCGCCGCTGCGGAGTCGCGGTCGATTGCCAGCACCACATCGGGGTCCATTGGTGGCAACGGATCGTGAAAATCGGTGAACCATCGGGGCTCGTAGTCTCCGCCAAAGAACCTCGCCGCCTCCCGGATCGAGGTGATGGCCGAGGTGGCCACGTTCTCTCCGTCCTCGAAGACCAGGAGATCATCTTCGACCCTTGCCACCCGGCCGTCGAACTGGGGTGTGCCAAAGCCGTGATGTGTTGCTCGCAGACCCATCCGCCCAACAGCCCGATAGCGAGCGGGGCTAACGGCGAAATAGGCGACCTGATGGAGTGCCTCCCGGGTCGAAGCGAAGTCGTCGCCGAGATGCGGCAGGATCACCGTTACCTCTCGATGTTGGGTCGACGCCAGGTCAGAGCGAGTTGGGCGGCAGCCAAAACCAGCCCGGAGGCCACGATGACCACGCCGATCCAGCCATCGAGATCGGTGTCGATGCCAAGAGCGCCGTCGAGCGAGTAGCGGCCGGGGCCTGTCCACCCCAAGACAAAGGCAATCACAGCCAGTGTCGTCACGTACTCATAGCCCTCGTCAGGACGGCGGAAGTTGAAGAAGCCGGAGAACCGGTGGACCGACCAGAAAGCGGCCAGCATGGTGCCGATAACGGCAGCGGCGGCAAACGGGGTCAGCAACCCCAGTATCAAGCCCGCCCCGGCAGCCACCTCGACCGCGGTTGCTGCCATGGCATTGAGTCTGCCGTTGCCAAAGCCCTTGGACTCGAACCACGTTGCCGTCCCCGACAGCGATCGCCCGTGGTTGATCCCGTGGGCGAGCATCACGATTCCAACCCAGCCTCTCAACAAAACCAGCACGCCGTCTATAGGTTCGATCAGCACCTCCTATCAGCAGGGTAACGCCGCCTTTGCCGCGGAAATGCCCCGGCGTTGCCGCTAGGCGCCCTGGGAACAGGTACTGGGAGTGTCGATCTCGACAACCACCGCGCTCTTGGAGAATGTGCCCTCGACCGAGAGGCCGCCGGCAACGAAGCGAACCGGGTTACAGGACAGGGCTCCCAGAGTCTCCTGATCGGTGACGAATCCATCGACGAGGTCGATCAAGGAGTCGACATCGACGCCGAACTGCGGAGCCAAGCGACTTCCCAGGAGGTCCACAGTCCTCTGGTAGGTGTCCCCGTCGGGGAGCGTGGGTTCCGGGGGACCGGAGAGAAGGGAGCGGTCGGTGCTCAGCACCGTCACCGTGCCACGCGACCCGAATGCCAGAAACCCTTCGTACAGGTAGCCACCCGGAGTGGGCTGGGCCATCGCACCCGTCTCTGCGGCAAGAAGCTGATTCAAAGCCGCCACCGTGGGGCCTGCCTCCGCCTCACCCACACCGATGACGGCCACTCCCACCGGCACCTCGGGTTGGGTTGACGGCCAGACGGCCACCGCGGCGTCCACGGCGAAGAGATCGAGGACGCTCTCCAGCGTTATCCCTGTCATCGCCTCGAATTCCTCGGTGACATCTGGCCCCGCCGTGAGAATCGCGGTGCGAAGCCCATAGATGAGGCTGCCCGCCCGAAAGAAACCGATCGCCTCGGCTGGCAGCTCTTCGAGCGCCACCGACTCGGGCGATGAGATGAATGGGAACTCGGGGTCGACGCCAGTGGTGGCGTCAAAACGAAGCCGCCCCTCGCCTGCTGTCAAGACGCCCACCACCCACCCGGTATCGGGCGTCGACTCGGGGGTCGACGACGGTGCGGCCAGATCGAGCATCCCCATCGACTGCTCCACCAGCCCGGCGATGGCACCGGTGTCGGCTCCAACCGTGACCATTGCGCTCCCGGGGAGAGTCGCCGCCCGATCGATGAACTCGTCCACCGATTGCAGCGAGCTCTCGGGGGTCAGCTCGAGAACGTCCTCCGCCAGCTGCTCACCGCTGACGATCAGCAGATCGCCATCGACCTCTGCCATGAGAACTGTGGGCTCTGGGAGCTCGCCGGCGATGAAGTCGACGCCACCGACGGTGACTGTCCTTCGGGGTATCCCTTGATCCTCGGCCGCCGCCGCCAGCTTCTCCAGGAATGCGGAGACTGCGGCCTCGTCATCTCCGGAGATCCAAATAATGCCCCCCGGCTCATCGGAATCGGACAAGACCAAGCCTCCGGCCACCGTGCCCGAAGCCCAAGACGCGATGTCGGCCTCGTAGTCAAGGTCGAGATCGAGATCATCGAGAAGGGACGG
>CAZKFU010000004.1:0-15272 GCA_964552165.1 uncultured Acidimicrobiaceae bacterium | reverse complement strand
CGGCCTCAACCTTGGCAAGGTTGCGCTCTACCAACTGAGCTACTTCCGCGTGGGCAGGCAAGTGTAGCCCGCCCCCATGCTCATCCAAACGGTCCTTCAGGCGCCGCTGGAGCCAAAACCGGCTCTGCCGCGCACCGTGTCCGAGAGCTCTTCAACCTCTACCCATTGCACCGAGGGCAACGGCACGACGGCGAGTTGGGCGATGCGGTCCCCCCGGGAAAGCTCAACCGTTTCCACACCATGGTTGATGAGGATCACCGATACCTCTCCGCGATAACCTGGATCTATCAGGCCCGGACCGTTGACGACGCCCACCCCGCTGTGGATGGCCAAACCGGAGCGGGCGAGCACCAAACCCCCGTGCCCCGGTGGTATCTCCACGACGAGCCCTGTTGGCATGGAGAACCTTTCTCCCGGCTCGATGGTGACACCGACACGAGCATGGAGGTCAACGGCCGCGTCATCATCGTGCGCCCTTTGCGGAATTGGTAGTTCCTTGTCGAGCCGGTGGAAGGTAATCTGCATGGGTTCGGGCGAGGGTACGTCAGGTTATGCCTGCTGCGACTGTGGATTAGGAAACCCCGGGGATTATGACAGCCATCAAACGCCAGCGACACCTGGAGAAGCCAACGCCGAAAAGGGTGCGGTTGTCGTTCATGGAATCACTCGGGTTCTTCGATGCCCCATCACAACAGACCAGCGTCTACCAGGCCCCGCGGCCCACCAACCGTCGTGCCCACCACGACAAGCTGGCAGATCTCCTGCCCCAGGAGGTGTCGCCGTGGCTCAACGGCACAGGGCTCCGGTGGGGCATGATTGGCTCCTTTCTGGTGATCCTGACCGTCGTTGCGGGCGTCGGCTGGTATCTGCTGCAGCGACCCGCCGTGGCCGAGAGGTCGGCGAGAGAGAACCTCGAGGCGTCGGCGTCCGCCCTGATTCCTGCACTCGACGGGGTGGCGCCCGTGATCACGGCCATGCGGGAAGGGTCGGCTGAGATCGGTTCGGTGACCGCGGCATCACTGGCGTTGGACACAGCCGCCCGTGACCTCTTCAACGCCGCCGCCGAACTCCTCCCCACACTGGCCAGCGAGAGGTCCACCGCCACCACAGCGGCGACGGCTGCCATGGAAGCCTCGCGCCGCCTTTCCGACGCAGTTGCATTCGACTTCGCCGTTCGCCCCGTCCTGGTTCTCCCACTGCTCGCAGATACCTCGGCTGAGGCCGATCTGTCCGAGATGACCGAGATCTTCGTCGGCTGGCGGACCAGATTCGAGTCGGTTCAGTTGGCGTTGCCGGGAGGAGTGATGGAGCGGGTCCACGACGAGCTGGAGAGAGTCTCCGGGCGCCTTGGCCGACATCAGACCTCTTACCTCGACGCGGTGCGGCTCCAAGACGACGTGGCGATGGGCAGAGCCCTCAACGACCTGGGCTCAGACCTGCGCTCGATCAACGATGCTCTGAGCTTCGCCCGTGCCGTGGCCGCCGACGAGATAGCTGCATCGATGTCCGAGGCCAGGTCGCGCGTCGCGTCACTTCTCCCCCGCTGACTCCAACGCCTCCATCTCCTTCTCGAAGTCCTCGGCTCCCTGGAACCCTTTGTACACCGAGGCAAAGCGGAGGTAGGCGACCTCGTCGAGGGTCTTGAGCCGTTCGAGTACCTCGCGCCCGATCTCATCGGAGGTGGTCTGGACACCCGCGCGGCGAAGCTTCGCCCCAACACCCTCGACCAAGCCTTCGACCGTGGACCCGGAAACGGGGCGGTCGGCGAGAGCTGCGGAGATCCCCGCGGCGAGCTTGGGAGCCGAGAATGTCTCGAGCCGCCCATCCCTCTTGCGAACGGTCAACTGCGGTTCCAGTCTCTCGTAGGTGGTGAAACGCCCCTGACACGATTCACACAACCGTCGGCGTCGGATCGAGGATCCCTGCTCGGCTGGCCGGCTGTCGATCACACGGGTATCTGGTGCGCCACATGTTGGGCACTGCATCGGTCGCAGGGTACCGGCCCGCGACGGCTGGGTCCTATCGGACGCCGGGAATCAATAGACGCTGTCCGGGGACGAGGTGACCCGCGTCGATGTCGTTGAGCTCCTCGATCTCAGCGATCATCTTGCGGAGGTCGACAGAAGGTGTGGCATGGCTGGCGGCGATCTCCCACATGGTGTCGCCTGGCTCGACCACATACTCGACGGGTCGAACAGGAAGCGGACCCGCGTCCACCCCCGGGCCACCGACAAAGAGGAAGACCGCGCAGACGGCCGCTGTGAGGACAGACAGCCGGACGGACAGCTGATGTGGCGCCTGCATCGGTCTTCCTCCTGTTCGGTGTTGCTGGATCGCCTGTTCGCAAGCGAACATGCGTTCGACAGTATCCTCGAACAGATGTTCGGTGTCAAGTCGAACAGATGTTTGGTGCCGGGGACGAGGTCGGGTATGCTGGGGAACACCAGTTCGACGCGGAGGAGTCATGAACGAGCTCAGCGACCGACAGCGCCAAGTGCTGCAATACATCCGAGACACCGTCGCCGCTCGGGGCTATCCCCCGTCGGTACGCGAGATCGGCGAGGCCGTAGGCCTCTCCTCCCCTTCCACGGTTCACAGCCATCTCAATTCGCTGGTCTCGGCGGGAGCTCTGCGGCGGGATGCCACCAAACCAAGAGCCATCGTTGTCGTCGACGAGGTGTCGGCACCGAGCGTGGAGCCCGACCGGATCCGGGTGATCCCGCTGGTGGGCCGCATCGCAGCCGGCTCCCCCATCCTCGCCGATGAGCAGATCGACGATCACATCCCGCTCCCGGTGGACCTCACCGGGGAAGGCCGAGTGATGCTCCTCGAGGTGCATGGAGACTCGATGACCGGAGCCGGGATACTCGACGGCGACCTGGTCGCCGTCCGACTCCAGGCCGATGCCGAAGATGGAGAGATCGTGGCGGTTCTGGTCGAAGGCGAGGAAGCCACCGTCAAACGGCTGCGGCGACGTCAGGGGGAGGTGATTCTCGAATCAGCGAATCCAACGTACAAGCCGATGGTCTTCGACAGTGGCGTCGAGTTGGTGGGCAAGGTGGTCAGCGTTCTGAGACGGGTGCGCTGAGGTCCCAGACCCCTGTGAATGCCACCTCGGCTGGCCCGGTGAGCCAGGCAACGCCATCAATGATCTCGACCTCGCCACGGCCTCCTTGGGTGCTGACCGGTATCCGACCCTCCAACTCGTAGGAGTGGGCGGCTACCGCGGCTGCGGCCGCCATCCCGGTTCCGCAGGACTGGGTCTCGCCGACACCGCGTTCCCACACCCGCATCACGACCTCGCCGCCCTCGACCGAGATGAACTCGACGTTTATTCCACCGGGAAAGCGCGGATCGTGCTCGATCTGGGGGCCAAGGCTCGTCACCGGAGCCCGGCCGACGTCATCGACCTCGATCACGGCGTGAGGATTCCCGACCTTCACCAGGTGGAGCCGGTCGTCATCGATGTCAACCTCCCCTTCCAGGGTGATCGGCCCCAGTTGTGATCGCACCGCATCATGGCGGATCTCGATCCGCCGCCTTCCCACAGGAGTCACAACGTCGAAGGCTTCTCCAGCCACCATCCCCTTGAGCAGCGCGAATCGGGCGACACACCGCAGTCCGTTTCCGCACATCTCCGCCACCGAGCCGTCGGCGTTCCAATACTCCATCTTCACCGGATCGGCGACGGTCACCACAATGACTCCGTCGGCCCCCACCCCGCGACGCCGGTCGCAGATGCGGGCGATA
Organism: uncultured Acidimicrobiaceae bacterium; assembly: GCA_964552165.1. Classification (GTDB taxonomy): domain Bacteria; phylum Actinomycetota; class Acidimicrobiia; order Spongiisociales; family ZC4RG35; genus CAZKFU01. The sequence continues at coordinate 11,522 of CAZKFU010000004.1, read as the reverse complement.
TCGTCGGCAGCAAAGGCCTGGGGCCCCTCGAAGAGGACGAAGTCGTTGCCAAGACCCTGCATCTTCGTGAATTCCAGCTTTGTCATGTCAGGGCGTCCAGAGCACGTCGAGCACGAACCGAGGGATCATGGTGCCAGGGTATCCAGAGGACGCGGGGGTCACGACGGAACCAGGTCCGCTGCCGCCGCGCCAGTCGCCGAGTTGCCTGGCGTGCCGCTTCGAGGCCGGTGGCGAGGTCTACCTCACCATCGACCACCGGGATGAGCTGGCGGTAGCCCACGGCCTCGGAGGCGGTGACGCTGAGACGGTCACGAAGCTCGCTCACCTCCTCGAGCAGACCCCTTCTCTCCATTGTCTCCAATCGCCTGTCGATCCGGTCGTCGAGCGCCTCACCCGGGTCAAGGCCAATGGCGCTGAAATGGAGAAACGGCTCGTATGACTGCAAGGCGGCCGCCTCTCTCGAGCCCGCCCGCTGCGACGGCGTGAGACCTGTCAGGCGCCACGCCTCGACGGCGCGAATTACCCGTCGCTTGTTGTCCAGAGCAACATGAGAGGCGGCGCCGGGGTCGGCGGTCAGGAGCTCGGCGGTGAGAGCGTGGAGGGACGTGCCCTCGAGCTCTTGACGGAGCTCGGGATCGGTAGGGGGGAAAGACATGGCATCGACAACCGCCCGGAAATGGAGCCCCGACCCACCGCTGATCACCACCGGAGTGGCCGCCGCGGCGATCACCTCTCTCGCCTCGGCTTGGAAACGAGCCACCGAGTAACTCTCCTCGGGGTCGACCAGATCGATCATGTGGTGGACGATGCCGGCTCGCTCCTCGACGGTCGGTTTGGCCGTTCCGATGTCCATTCCCCTGTATACCTGCATCGAGTCGACGGAGAGCACGACTCCGGCCAGCGAACGCGCCACCCCGATGGCCGCCTCGCTCTTTCCTGATGCGGTTGGCCCGAGGATGGCCACGATCTGTGTCAGACCGCACTCCCCACCAGGTGATGCGGAGCGGCATCGACCACCCGGACCGGGAACACCGTCCCTGGGGTGTGTATGCCGGGCACATGGGTCACCTTGCCGCCCCTGGTGCGTGCGGTGGCCACCCGCGGGTTCTTTCGTGATGGGCCCTCGACGAGTACCTCCTGCACCGAGCCCACCATCTCCCGGTTTCTTTGCAGCGAGATCTGCTCCTGAATCTGCACCAACCGGTCGAACCGCGCCTGGATGACGTCGGGATCGACGAACAAGGCCTCCATACCTGCGGCGGCCGTCCCCGGCCGCGGTGAGAAGACGAACATGAAAGCGCTGTCAAACCGTGCCTCCTCGACGGCCTCCAACGTGAGGTCGAAGTCGGCTTCGGTCTCGCCGGGGAAACCCACGATGATGTCGGTGGACACCGTGAGACGGGGGATGATCGCCCTGGCCATCTCCAGCTTGCGCAGATAGCGCTGCCTGTTGTAGCCGCGATGCATTCGGGCCAGGATTCGATCGCTGCCCGATTGGAGGGGAAAGTGAAGCTGCTCGCATACCGTCTCGGTCTCGGCCATCGCCAGCGCCACTCTCTCGTTGAAGTCGTTGGGATGCGGTGATGTGAACCGCACTCGACGAATTCCGGGAACTGACCCCACTCGACGCAGCAGGTCATCGAAGATAGGGCGCCGTCTTCCATCGAGCGCTAGGTCACGGCCATAGGTGTCGACATTCTGACCAAGCAGGGTCACCTCGACGACCCCGCCCGAGGCCAACCGCTGCACCTCGGCCACGATGTCGCCTGGTCGCCGCGAGATCTCCTTGCCTCGCACCGAGGGGACGATGCAGAAGGTACAGGTGTTGTTGCAGCCCACCTGGATGGTCACCCACGCCGAATGCGACAGCTCGGAGCGCAACGGCAACGACGAAGGCATCGCCTGCAGCTCGTCGACAACCTCGGTTATCCCGCCCCAATGCTCGGCGTGATCGAGCAGGTCCAGGACCCGGTCCAGATTGTGGGTGCCCATGACCACGTCGACCCAGGGCGCCCTCTCTCGAACCATCTCCCGGTCCTTCTGGGCGGCGCAGCCCCCGACGACGAGCAGCATCTCCGGGTTGAGGTCCTTGATCGCCTTGAGCTGCCCCAGGTTGCCGTACATCCGGTTGTCGGCGTTCTCTCGGATGGTGCAGGTGTTGATGTAGACCACATCGGCGGCCTCCAAGGTCGGTGCCGCAGACATACCGTCGATCTCGAACAGCCCGGCGATGCGCTCCGAGTCGTGCTCGTTCATCTGGCAGCCGAACGTGCGGACGAAGTAGCTCTTGCCGGAGCGGGTTGGATGGCGCCGCGCCGGCTCACGGAGAGTCGGGGAGGGGAGGACGACGGTGTTGCTCATGCCCTTAGGTCTTCAGCGGGCGAAGTCGGTCGCCCGAAACTCGCGGATGACGGTCACCTGGATCTGACCGGGATACTGAAGGTCTTCCTCGAGCTTGCGAGCGATCCGGCGCGCCAGATCGCGAGCCTCGAGATCCTCGATCTGCCCAGGGTCGACCACGACCCTGACCTCGCGGCCGGCCTGTAGCGCAAAGACCCGGTCGACGCCGTCGAACTCGAGGGCGAGGCTCTCCAACCTCTCCAGCCGCTTCACGTAGCTCTCCAGGGTCTCCCTCCGGGCGCCCGGTCGGGCCGCCGACACGGAATCGGCAGCCTGAACGAGGACGGCTAGCAGTGTTCGAGGCTCGACTTCGTTGTGGTGCGCCTCGATGCCGTGTACCACCGCCGGGTCCTCCCCGAACCGACGCGCGATCTCGGCGCCGATGAGGGCGTGGGAACCTTCCACCTCGTGGGTGACAGCCTTGCCGATGTCGTGAAGCAGTGCCGCCCGCTTGATCGGGCCCGGCTCCAGACCGAGCTCGGACGCGAGGAGGGAGGCCAGGTGTGCGCTCTCCACGAGGTGGTTGAGAACGTTCTGCCCGTATGAGGTGCGGTACTTGAGCCGGCCTAGAAGGGTCACCAGCTCAGGGTTCATCCTGGTGACTCCGGCCTCGACGAGAGCCCACTCGCCTGCGTCCCGGACGTTCTGCTCCACCTCGGCTCGGGCTTTCTCGAACATCTCCTCGATCGACGCAGGATGGATGCGCCCATCGGCCACCAGCTTCTCCAGCGTGATCCGCGCCACCTCTCGCCGCACCGGGTCGAAGCTTGACACCGAGACCGCTTCCGGGGTGTCGTCGACGATGAGATTGGTTCCCGTGACCGACTCCAGGTGACGGATGTTGCGGCCCTCGCGACCGATGATCCGACCCTTGAGGCTATCGGAGGCCAGGTGGACGACGGCGACGGTCGACTCGGTGACCACCTCCGAGCTGAGGCGCTGAATGGCGGTGGCGAGGATTCGTCGCGCCCGGCGGTCGGCTTCCTCACGAGCCTTCACCTCCATGTCACGAACCAGGATCATGGCGTCGCGGCGGGCCTCCTCCTCGACCTGGACCAACAACTCTTCCTTCGCCGTGCTGACATCGATGGCGGCGATCCGCTCCAGGCTGGCGCGGGTCTCCTCCTTGAGGCGCTCCGCCTCCGCTCGCGACTCGGTGACCTCCCGTTCCCGCTCGATGCTGAGCCGCTCCCGCTCGGCCAGGTTCGAGGCCCGCTGCTCCAAGGTCTCCTCTCGCTGGCTGAGTCGGGACTCGGTGTTTGCGAGCTCGATCCGACGGTGCTCCAGCGTGGCGTCTTCACGCTCCCTGTAGGCATCGGCCTTGGCCCGGGCTTCCTCCTCGGCTTTCGCCAGGAGTCGCTGTGCTTCAACACGGGCTCCGGCGAGCGTCCCCTCGGCGTTGGCTCCTTCCCGCTCCCGACGCCTGGTGATGGCGACCCGGGCCACCAGGTAGCCAAGGCCCAAGCCCAGCACCACGGCGAGTACGGTGGTCAAGAGCACGGCCTCGTTGCTCATCGCTTCCCCTTCCGCCAGTGGTCGTTTAGCCGGAAACACATGTGCCGAGCCCTTTCGAGCTCGGCACACGAATCATATGAGGACGGGTGTAAGCAAGCGTTACCCGAGTCCGGTTCTGATTCCCCTTATGTCGACCATTGGCAAATTCGGCTTCATCAATTTTCGTGTGCTGCTGGCCATGCTACCCATGGTTCGGATATGCGGTGCACCTCATTCCTCCAGGGCCTCCTTGGCTTCCTCGACGGCAGCATCCTCGGCCGGGTCTGAGGTTCCACCCATCCCCACCGCCTCGAAGACCTTGGCCTGGAGCTGCATAGCCACCTCCGGGTTCTCTCGGAGGAACCGCTTCGAGTTCTCCCGGCCCTGGCCCAACTGGTCGTCGTCGAAAGTGAACCAGGCTCCGCTCTTCTTGACCACACCTTGTTCCACCGCCACGTCGAGCAGGCTTCCCTCGCGAGAGATTCCCTGTCCGAACATGATGTCGAACTCGGCAAGCCGGAAGGGAGGCGCCATCTTGTTCTTGGCGACCTTGACCTTGACCCTGTTGCCGATGTTCTCGGCACCGTCTTTGATCGCCTCGATACGGCGAATGTCGAGACGTACCGACGAATAGAACTTGAGGGCGCGCCCACCAGGGGTCGTCTCCGGGCTTCCGAACATCACGCCTATCTTCTCGCGGAGCTGGTTGATGAACACCGCCGTCGTCTTCGACTTGTTGAGTGTCCCCGCCAGCTTGCGCAACGCCTGGGACATGAGACGGGCCTGGAGACCGACGTGGGCATCGCCCATCTCGCCTTCGATCTCGGCGCGGGGGACCAGGGCGGCTACCGAATCGATCACGACCACATCGAGGGCGCCGGAGCGGATCAGCATGTCGGCGATCTCCAGCGCCTGCTCCCCGGTGTCGGGCTGGGAGATGAGCAGCTCGTCGACGTCGACACCTATCGCCTTGGCGTAGATCGGGTCGAGGGCATGCTCGGCATCTATGAAGGCGGCGATGCCCCCGTTGCGCTGGGCCTCGGCCACTATGTGGAGGGCGAGGCTGGTCTTTCCCGAGCTCTCCGGGCCATAGATCTCGACGATGCGCCCTCGGGGCACTCCCCCGATTCCCAGAGCGAGGTCGAGAGAGAGCGCCCCGGTCGAGATGACCTCGACCTTGCGGTTGGCGGCCTCCCCCATCTTCATGACGGCGCCCTTACCGAACTGGCGCTCGATCTGCGACAACGCCATGTCCAATGCCTTGTCATGTTCCATTTCGGCTCCTTCCTCGAAGTATGGGCCTCAGTCTGTGAGCGACCGTATCGGAGGGCACCGACAAGAAATCAGCCATCCGCAGATCATAGAGCGAACACGTGTTCGGGCCAAGGATTGGTCAACGCAACTCGATGGCGTCGAGCCGCTGGTAGCGGGCGCCTCCCCCTCCCAGGTGGCTCCGGAACAGAACCAACTCCTCTACGTCCCAGCCCAACGAGAACGGAGGGGCGTCTGCCACCAGGCGCTCGACATCCTCCGGGGGCCGCACCCGGGCCAGGGTGAGATGGGGCCGAAAGGGTCGCTCCTCGGGTTGGAGACCCACCGCCACCGCTGCCTCTTCCGCCACCGCGGCCAAGGCGCCCAGCGCCTCGGAGTCGCCGCCGACGCCCACCCAGACCACCGAGGCCCGCCCTGGCCGGGGGAAGCCGCCAAGCCCTTCGAGCCGAAGACGAAAGGCCCGGTTGTCCGCGGCGGTGTCGAGCTCGGCGAGATAGCGCTCGTATGTGACCCAATCGACATGCCCCAGGAAGCGCAAGGTGAGGTGCCAGTTCTGGGGAGGGACGACCCGGCCCGGAATGGCGAGCCCGCTCAGCTCGCCCGCCAGCGCCATCCTCACCTCGGGGGAGAGGTCGACACCGGCAAATACGCGTTGGGCGACGTCGTTCATGGCTCGGCGTCGAGCGCCCTACGGGTCAGATGCAAAGCAGCCGCCGCGGCGTAAGCACGGACCCTCTCCCGGTCGCCGGGGAACGTCATCTCGCGGCTGGTGACAGCCGTTGGAGTCGCTACCGCAATCACCGCCGTCCCCACGGGTTTCTCGAGTGCCTCAGGACCTGCGGATCCGGTCACGGCAACGGCGACCTCGACGCCCAGCGTCTTCTGCGCCGCCTTCGCCATCGCCTCGGCCGTCTCGACGCTCACCAGTCCCGTCTCCTGCCCCGCCAAACCCAGCATCTCTCGCTTGGCCTCGGCGGTGTACGCCACCACGGCGCCCTTGAAGATCGCGGAGGCACCGGGAATCGACGTCAACCTGGCCGCAACCAGCCCCCCGGTCATGGACTCCGCGCTTGCGATGCTCCACCGCCGCCTCTGCAGGGCGGCAAGCAGAACTGCTTCCACGGTCTCGTCGTCGACCCCGAAGACGGCATCTCCCAGACGCGCCCGGATCTCACGCTCGATCGGCTCGATCAGCGCCGAAGCTTCGTCCACGGTCGCTACCTTCGCCGATATCCGCACCTTGATCTCACCCGCCGAGGCCAGAAACGCGATCGAGGGGTTCACCGAGCCCTGGTAGAGGTCGTCGAGAAGCTCGCCGACCATCGCCTCCTGCAGGCCCCAGGTTCGAATGAGACGAGACACCAGGATCTGGCGCGACCCGGCGGCGTTGCTGAGGATCGGCAACACCTCCTCGAAGAGGAGATGCTCCATCTCCTCGGGGACCCCGGGGATGCAGAACACATTGGTTCCGGCATGCATCAGGTGGAGCCCAGGAGCGGTTCCCTTGGGGTTGTGGAGAAGAGTGGCACCCTCGGGATGCTCGGCCTGGCGGAGATTCGTCTGAGGCATCTCGCGACGCCGCTCCGCAAAGCGCTGCCGTAGATGGCCCGCATAATCCTCGTTGACTACCAGTGGCAGGCCGGTGGCGTCACCAAGTGCTTCTCTCGTCAAGTCATCGCGGGTAGGGCCGAGACCCCCGGTCACTATCACGGCGTCGGCACGGGCGATTGCCGTCCTCAGGACGGCAGCCAGACGGGCCCGGTTGTCACCGACCACCACCTGGTGATGGGAGTCGAATCCGTGGTCGGCGAGAGCAGCTCCGATGATGGCCAGGTTGGTGTTGACGGTCTGGCCGAGCAGCAGCTCGGTCCCGACGGCGACGACCTCTACGATCATCCTCTGCCCTCCTTAATGACGGGCAGATTCCACGGCGTCGGCGAGAGGCCCCGGGCCAACGGCGTCGGCGAGCATGTTCCACGTCGACTCAGGAATCTCATCGTGCGCGGCGAGCTCGCTGCAGGCCAGATGGACGGCGTCGGCGAGGGCCATCAGCGTCGACTCGGCATTGGCGGCGGCTTCGATGGCCATCCCCGCCCGAGGGCCATCTCCCTCCCCCAACGCCACTATGGCCTCCTCGGCGAGAGCCTGCGCCTTGGTGTCCACGGCCGTTCCCTCCGACGCGCTAGATCTCGGGGAACAGGTACCGCCGCAGGATGTTGAGCTTTTCGTCGACCTGTGTGGGGTCGAGGTACCACAGCATGGCGGCCACGGTCGACAGCAGCGGGTTTCCGTCCTGTGGAGTGAAACAGAACCCGACCAGCTCGCTGCCGTTGCGGACCGCGAGTGTGTCCAGCGCCACCACGGTCTGCGACATGATTCGTCCGTAGTAGCCGTGGTCGCGCCCAAAGCTGAAGACCTGGTTCGCGGATCGTTTGTGGGTGACGGCGACGCGGGGGTTGGCGATGAGGCGCTCGATCGCCTCGTCGCGGCTCATCTCTCTGTCGAGAGAGAGCGAGAAATGGATGGCGTGCATGTATTGGGTGTTGAGCTTGACGGCACTGGAGAACACGTTGAGGTCGTAACCCATGGTGGCGAAGAGCTCGTGCGCGTCCCGGGCATGGTGGGTACCGAACCTGTCGTCCTTGTGGCTTTCCACCGTCGGGCTGGCGACGTAGCCGGTGTCCTGGCTGATGTCGTTTGCCCTCCTGATGCAGAGAAAACGCCCGTCGGTGAGATGGTTGGACCCATCCTCATCCATCGCCAGGGTCCTCACCAGCACCGAGATGTTGTGGGTATTGCAGCTGACGATCTGGAGATACCGGTCGGATCCCGCCACCAGCGCCGAGTCATTGATTCCCCGGGCGTACATCTTGCCAAACCCGAACTCTGAGCCCTGAGCCATGAAACCAACCGGACCCGATGCCCTTTCGTAGAAGTCGACCTTGTTCTCGTTACCGACGGGGGTGCAGTCGATCACCACCTTGGCCCGAACGACGGCCTCCCTCGTTTCATATTTCGGTGCGTGCCCCAACTCCTCGAAGGTGGCCCGCTTGTCGTCGTCCACACAGAGGACGGCACCACGGCTCACCAGGTCGTTGACCTTGCCCCTCTCAGTCACCAGCGGGGTTCTCTTGTGGAAGGTGACCTCGTCGATTCCGAAATGCTCACGGTTGTCGGCAAGGAGACCGATGAGCGGCTCGCCGATGGTCCCGGTGCCCACCACGTGGACGATGTTCATGATCGCTCCCTATCAGGATGTGAAGGCCAAGGATACCGGGCGTCTCGAGCGGCGAGTTGCCGCCGTACGATCTGTCGGATGGATCTGCGCGGGATGTTGGTCGACATCGATGGGGTCTTGGTGGTCTCCTGGTCCCCCATCCCGGGCGCCCCCGAGGCGCTGTCGAGGCTCCGTGATGCCGGGATGCAGATCCGCTTCGCCACCAACACCACCACCAGGACCCGAGCCGACATCGCGGCATCTCTGCGGGAGGTGGGTATGGAGGTGGACCCCGGGGAGATAGTCACCGCTCCTGCCGCCGCTGCTGCCTACCTTCGACGCCACCACCGGGAACGGCGCTGTCTGCTGCTCAACGAGGGCGACATCAGCGAGGACCTCCCCGGCGTGGAGGTCGTCACCTCGGGCCCGGTCGAGGTCGTGGTGATTGGCGGTGCCGGCCCCGCTCTCACCTACCGCGCCCTCAACACCGCGTTTCGGGCACTGATGGAAGGCGCGTCGCTGGTGGCGATGCATCGCAACCTGTATTGGATGACCGACGCCGGATGGCAGCTTGACAGTGGCGGGTTCGTCGGCGCCCTCGAGGAGTCCGCCGGGGTCGAGGCCGTCGTGGTCGGAAAACCCGCCCCTGAGTTCTTCGCCGCGGCCCTCGACGAGATGGAGCTGAGCGCAAGCGAGGCAGTCATGGTCGGCGACGACATCCTCAACGACGTCCTCGGCGCCCAAGCGTGTGGTCTCACGGGCCTGCTCGTCCGCACCGGAAAGTTTCGGCCAGAGGCTTTGGAGGGCGCATCCCCTCCACCGGATGCCATCCTCGACTCGATTGCCGACGTGCCGTCGTGGCTTGACTCCCTCGCTTCCTAATGCTCGGGGCGCCGGATGCGACGCGGTCAGCATTAGGAAGCGGGGTCGACAGAGCGCTAGCCGAGAGCGGCATCCACCGCCGCCAAGGCGTGGATCCGTGTCGTGTCGAAGCCGGGGATGCGGGCGTCGTCCTCCGCGACCAACAGGCCCAACTCGGTGCAGGCGAGCAGGGCTCCCTCGGCGCCCTCGTCGGCGAGGATGTCGATGGCGTCGACACAGACCCGCCTCGACCCGTCATCGATGACGCCCATGGCCAGCTCCTCGAAGATGATCCTGTCGATCTCCGCCCGGGTGGGCTCCTCGGGGATCATCCCCTCGATTCCATTCGAAGAGAGCCGATCAAGATAGAAGCCGTCGTTCATGGTCCACCTCGTGCCCAGGAGGGCGACGCTGGAGATACCTGCCTCTTCGAGTCTTCTCGCGGATACATCGATGATGTTGAGCAGAGGCATGCCGACCGCGGCCTCGACTTGATCGGCGACGAAGTGGGCGGTGTTTGATGCGATCACCAAAAGGTCGGCACCGCCATCGGCGAGGTGCCGAGCGGAAGATATGAGAGCGTTGGCGACGGCTCCCCAATCTCCGTGGTCCTGGGCTTGCGAGATCGCATCGAAATCCGGTGAGGCCACCAGCAGTGGCGCCGAATGGTACCCGCCGATACGAGCACGAACTTCCTCGTTCATGATGCGGTAATAGAGAGCCGTCGACTCCCACGTCATCCCACCGATCAAGCCGATGGTCCTCATGGCGCCACAACAGCCGTCATCTGCCACACGATAAGCGGGCGCATCGTGAGGCGGCGCGGCCCCGCGCTCAGAGAGGGCGAAACCTGATGAATGGCGCGGCGTCGACCCAGCGATCGAGGGCTGCTCTGGCCCGACCAGGATCGCTTCCCCAGCTCTCGGTGAGGGCGCGCAGAATGACCTCGGCTCGCTTCTTCGGGTCGGGCTCGCGCTCCCCTATGACCGCCACATCGGCGCCAACGCCCCGTTTGAGGTGCAGGGTGAACTCGGGGTTGGCGGCGATGTTGGACTCCCAATCCCGCGTGCGGCCGGGCCGGCCCGTCAGGTAATACTCGCCGTCGAAATGGTGGAAGTAGATCTCGACCTGTCGCGGTAGCCCCGACCTACGGCCAACGGTGGTGATGTCGGCGATCCCGCCTCGGTCCATTGCGTCCTTGACAGCGGTATCCATGGCGGGTGGAACCCTGAAAGCCCCGACGATGTTCCCTTTCCGGCGGTCAGCGGGAGAGAAAGAGCGCAGGCTCCTCCAGGTTCTCCAGGACCATCGCCATGAACCTTCGCCCCAACCCGCCATCTATGACGCGGTGGTCGTATGAGAGCGAGAGCGGGATCATCGGGGCGATGGCAAGGTCACCTTCGATGGCGATCGGCTTTTCGGAGGCCCGGCCAACCGAGAGTATGGCGGTGGTCCCATGGGGAACGATCGGAGTCCCAAACCCCCCACCGACCGCGCCGATGTTGGAGATGGTGAACGACTGACCGCTGAGCTCATCGGGATCCAGACTCCGCTCCTTGGCGCCGGCGCCCAGCCGCGCCACCTCATTCGCCAGCTCCACCAAGGTCATCACCGACGCGTCGCGTACGACGGCGACGAGCAACCCGTCCTCGGTGTCGACGGCAATCCCTATGTCGGCCGCGCTCCGGAGGAGCAGGTCGTCGCCTTCAAGGCTGGCGTTGAACTCGGGGAAGGCGACCAGCGCCGGGATCACCGCTTGGATCACGAGGGCCTCAACGGGGATCTTGATTTCGTGTCTTCGGCTCAGGGCGGCACGCGCATCGAAGAGCCGGGTCCCGTCGGCCTCGTCGAAGGTGGTCACGTGGGGGATCTCCGCCCAGGACCGCGCCATGTTGGCGGCGATCGTCCTCCGCAGCCGCGTCATCGGCACCCGGCGGACCTGATCGCCGGGAAGAGGTGGCAGTGAAAGAGGTGGGGGCACGGAGACGCCTTCGTCGGCGGCGGCAAGGACGTCCTCGCGGGTGATCCGACCGTCGGGGCCGGTGCCGCGCACCTTGGTTATGTCCACTCCCATGTCCCGGGCCAGCTTTCGCACCAACGGAAGAGCCTTGACATTGGTGACCAGGTCGCCGATCTGATCGGCGCGTGATGGGAGCTCTTCGGCCTCCTCGACGAGGGTCCCAACGATGGGGGCTGCCGCCGCGCCCGACACCATCGACTCCGGCTCGGGTTTCTCCGGCTCGGGTTTCTCCGGCTCGGGTTTCTCCGGCTCGGGGTC
>CAZKFU010000003.1:0-16124 GCA_964552165.1 uncultured Acidimicrobiaceae bacterium | reverse complement strand
AGTCCCTGCAAACCGGACGGCGGCCGGCATTCATCACCCGTTATGTCCTGGCGGCCACCCTTGGCGCCAGCTGCGGGATCTACGGTCCCGCCTATGAGCTGATGGAGTCCTCACCGCTCCGCAGCGGGTCGGAGGAGTATCTCCAATCCGAGAAATACCAGATTCGCAACTGGGACCTGAGCCGCGAGGACTCGCTGGCACCGGTGATCGCCCGGATCAACAAGGCACGACACTCCCACCCGGGTTTGCAACGGAACGAGAACCTCGTGTTCCATCACACCGACAACGACCTGCTCCTCTGCTACTCCAAGCGGGCCCAGGATGACGTAGTGCTGATGGTGGTGAACCTGGACGCCCACCACGCCCAGTCGGGATGGATCGACCTCGACACAGGTGCCCTGGGCATCGACCCCAGGCGCCAGTACCAGGTCCACGACGTCCTCACCGAGCGGCGCTACCTCTGGGAGGGGGCTCGCAACTTCGTCGAGCTCGACCCCGCCGGAATCCCCGCTCACATCTTCGCGCTACGCAAACAGGCGCGTACGGAACGGAACTTTGACTACTTCTCCTGAGCAGCCCCGCTGGTACCAGGATGCCGTCATCTACGAGGTTCACGTCCGTGCGTTTCGCGACGAGAACGGCGACGGGGTCGGCGACTTCCGCGGCCTCACCAAGCGGCTCGATTACATCCGTGACCTCGGTGTCACCGCCCTGTGGCTTCTGCCTTTCTACCCGTCACCTCTCCGCGACGACGGTTACGACATCGGCGACTACACGTCGATCCATCCCGCGTACGGGACCATGAGGGATTTCAAGCGCTTCCTCCGTGAGGCCCACAATCGAGATCTGAAGGTGATCACCGAGCTGGTGATCAATCACACCTCGGATCAGCACCCCTGGTTTCAGCTGGCCCGCCGGTCCCCGCCCGGAAGCACCGAGCGGGACTTCTACGTTTGGTCCGACACCACCGATCGCTACCGGGACGCCAGGGTCATCTTTCAAGACACCGAGGGCTCGAACTGGACATGGGACCCGGTTGCCAACGCCTACTACTGGCACCGTTTCTTCTCCCATCAGCCCGATCTCAATTTCGACAACCCGGCCGTGCATGAGTCGGTGGGCTCCGTTCTTGACTTCTGGCTCGACCTGGGCGTCGACGGGCTCCGCCTGGACGCCGTCCCCTACCTCTACGAGCGGGAGGGGACGATGTGCGAGAACCTCCCCGAGACCCATCAATTCCTCAAACAGCTCCGGACGCGGATGGACTCAAAGTTCGATGGCCGAATGCTGCTCGCGGAGGCGAACCAGTGGCCCGAGGACGCCGCGGCATACTTTGGGGAGGGAGACGAATGTCACATCGCCTTCCACTTCCCGCTCATGCCCCGGCTCTTCATGGCGTTGCGCATGGAGAACCGCTTCCCCATCATCGACATCCTCGAGCAGACCCCGGAGATTCCCGACTCTGCGCAGTGGGCGATCTTCCTCCGCAACCATGACGAGCTCACCCTCGAGATGGTCACCGATGAGGAGCGGGATTACATGTACCGCGTCTATGCCGGTGACCCCCAGATGCGGGTCAATGTGGGGATAAGGCGCCGCCTGGCCCCTCTTCTCGGGAACAGTCGGCGGGAGTTCGAGTTGATGAAGGGCCTCCTTCTCTCCCTCCCGGGAACCCCGGTCATCTATTACGGGGACGAGATCGGCATGGGTGACAACATCTACCTCGGCGATCGCAACGCTGTGAGGACTCCGATGCAGTGGTCTGGTGACCGAAACGCCGGCTTCTCCGAGGCCAACCCACAACGCCTCTACCTCCCGGTCATCACCGATCCCGAGTACCACTACGAGTCGGTCAACGTGGCCGTGCAACGCGAGAACCCGAACTCGCTTTGGTGGTGGATGAAGAGACTGCTGGCTGTCCGCAACAGCCTTCCCGAGCTGTCTCGGGGCACCATCGAGTTTGTGGCGAGCGACAACCCCAAGGTGCTCACCTTTCTCCGGCGTCTCGAGGAGCGATCGGTCCTGGTGGTGGCCAATCTCTCGAGACACACCCCGCCCCTGACCCTCGATCTCTCGGAGTTCGCCGGGTACCAGCCGATCGAAGCGTCCGGGAGGACCCGATTCCCCATGATCACCGACGGCGCCTACCAGCTGACGCCCGGTCCCCACGACTTTCACTGGTTCATCATGGAGCGGGCCGAGGACCCAAGCGCTGTCGGCGAGCGCCCCCACCTCGCTCTCCGCGGCGAGCTGGAGAGCGTGTGGCGAGCACGATCCCAGTTGCAGCGCGCCCTGGCGTCCGACATGCGGCATCGGCGCTGGTTCCGCAGCAAGGCTCAGACGATCCGGGACACCGAGCTCATCGACCTGTTGGCCTTCCCTACCTCGGAGGCCCGCATCGCTTTCCTCAGAGTGGAGTACGTCGAAACAGACCCCGAGGTGTACGTGATGCCGCTGGCGGTCGCCTCGGGCATGGAAGCGGATCGTCTCCTCGCCGAGGCGCCGGAAGCGGTGATCGCAGATATTCACGGGCTGGAGGATCCGGCGTTGCTCTACGACGCCATGCATGGCGACGAGCTGCCAACGGCGCTCCTGGCGCTGGCCGCGGGTCGCCGAACGATTCGAGGTAAGACCGTTGGGCTCGCGCCGAGACGATTGCCTGGCTACCGGCACCTACTCTCGGAAGTGGAGGGTGAACCGGTGAAGGTGATGGGTCTGGAGCAGACCAACACCTCCGTCGTGTTCGGCGAGCAACTGATAATGAAACTCTTCCGAACCGTGGAGCCGGGACCCAACCCGGAGATCGAGGTGGGAAGGTTCCTCACCGAGAGAGCCGAATCGGATGTCACGCCCCGATCCCGAGCGGCCATCATCTCAGATGTGGGAGGGAAGGAGTCGGCGTTTGCGTTCTTCCAGCAGTTCGTGCCCAACCAAGGCAACGCATTCGACCAGACGTACAGCAATGCCGTCCTGGTCCTCGAGAACCTCCTCGTCAAGACCGAGGAGCTCGGACCCCCTCCCCGGCGACGCCATCCACTCGACGTCACCGCCGAGGAGCTCGAGATCGGCGGCACGGTGATGGCCTCGGCGCTGTTCGAGGCGGCCCTGCTCGGGGAACGAACAGGCGAGCTCCATCTCGCGCTCTCATCGGAGCCCGGCGACGCCATCTTCGCCCCCGAGCCGCTGACCACGCTCCAACAGCGGTCTCTGTATCAGGCGATTCGCTCCGCGCTCCGCAACAGCATCGGTGTGCTGAGGCGACAGCAGTCCCGGCTCAGGTCCGAAGACATCGAAGCCGTCGACAGGCTCATCGAAGCGGAGCCGGTCTTGCTCGAGCAGCTCAGATTGGTGACGACCGAGAGGATCGACTGTCAGCAGATCAGGATCCACGGCGATTATCACCTGGGCCAGGTCCTGAACACGGGGAAGGACTTTGTGGTAATCGACTTTGAGGGCGAACCGCTTCGTCCGTTGTCACAGCGCCGGATCAAGCGGCTCGCGCTGCGTGATGTTGCCGGGATGATCCGGTCGTATCACTACGCGGTGCTCATGGCTTTTCACCAGGTACGGAGGGCAGGGCTGGACGAGGCCCAGACCGCCGAGCTCGCCGGCTGGGCTCACGCCATGCACCGGTGGTTGTCGGCCTCGTTCCTCCACGGTTACCTGGAAATCGTGGCTGGCTCGCCTGTCGTCCCCGCGCGTCGAGATCATCTCCGTCTCCTCCTCGACGCGTTGCTCATCGAGAAGGCCGCCTACGAGCTGGAATACGAGATCAACAACCGTCCCGACTGGGTGGAGATCCCGCTGCAGGGGATCCTGGAGACGATCACCTAGTTGCTGAGAGTCAATCTCTCTTGACCCTCTCCAAGGCAGGCCCGTAGACACGATCCCGGTACTCGCGGACCATCCGGGCCGCCGTCACCTGCGGTCCGAGGGTTCGCCAGGCATAGCGGATTCTCGAGTTGAATGAAGGGCGGGCGGCGTGGTACTGATCGCGGATCGACTCGATCGTCTCCAGCAGCCAGGCCGCCTCGGCGGCGTCCCGGTCGTCGGGGTCTGACTCCTCGCTGGCGTCGATCCCCCACCCGTTCTCACCGTCATACATCTCCGCCCACCAACCATCCAGTATGGAGCAGTTCAAGCATCCGTTGAGAACGGCCTTTTCTCCGCTGGTGCCCGATGCCTCCCGGAGGCGTATCGGGTTGTTGAGCCACAGGTCGCAGCCTTGCACGAGGGCGTGGGCGATGTCCATGTCATAGTCTGGAATAAAGGTGAAACGGCCGTTGCCATCGGCCGAACTCGAGAAGCGAACGATCTCGGCGACAAGCGATTTCCCAGGCTCATCCGCGGGATGGGCCTTGCCGGCGAACACGAAATGAAGAGGACGCCCGCCGTCGGTGAGCAACGAAGCCAACCGCTCTGGTTCGCGGAGAAGGAGGTTCGCTCGTTTGTAGGGAGCGAACCTCCGGGCGAACCCGATGATGAGAGCATCGGGATCGGCAGTGTCGCCGGTCATGGTCGAGATCAGCTCGGCGAGCCGTAGCGAGCCCCGTCGCCGCAGCCCATCGAGCTGCTGGTCGTCGATGTCTTCCACTCGTTCCCAGACCTGGCGATCCCCGACATCCCACCCCGGCCCCATCACTTCGTCGAACACCTGCTGTATGTGCTCCGCGGTCCAGGTTCGGGCGTGCACTCCGTTGGTCACGGATCCGATCTGGTCGCCAAGCCCTATCCCGGCGAAGAGTTGGCGACTCACCTCACCGTGAAGCTTCGAGACGCCATTGACCATCGCCACGGTTCGCAGACAGAGGACGGCCATGTTGAAGCTGTCGGGCTCGGTTGGATCGGCTCCGAGTCGCCAGATGTCGTCGACCGGAGCGCCCCACTTCTTGGCCCACCGCTCCAGGTAGGGGGTGATGAGCTCACGGTCGAACCGGTCTATGCCCGCTGGAACGGGCGTATGGGTGGTGAACACCAGGCCGGGCTTGACCCTTTCCACGGCGGCAGCCAGGTCGCCTTCCTCGATAACGCGATCGATGAGCTCGAAGGCGATGAAACCCGCATGACCCTCGTTGAGGTGGTGAACGGCGATGTCCCAGCCAAGGGCGGCCAGGGCGCGAGCTCCACCGACTCCGAGGATCGTCTCCTGGTCGACACGGTGTCTCCCAAACCCGATGTAGAGCTTGTCGGTTATCTCCTGATCGTGGACGCTGTTCGATTCGAGAGCGGTGTCGAGGAGGATCAGGGGCACACGCCCGATGTCCATCCTCCACACCCGCGCCTCGACTTCCCGGTCGGGGAAGGGGACCTCGATCACCACGCCGGTGTCGACGGCACCTACCCGCCCCGGATCGAGCTCGTGATATGCCTCGACCTGTTTCCCGTCATCGATGACCTGACGGAAGACACCCTGCCGGTAGAAGAGGCCAACGCCGACGAGAGGAATCCCCAGGTCGCTGGCCGTCTTGAGATGATCACCGGCGAGTATGCCGAGACCACCGGCGTATTGCGGCAACAAGGCTGTGATCCCGAACTCGGGAGAGCAATACGCGATCTCCGGTTCTGCGACCGCCTCGATGACCGCGGCCAGTTCGGCAAGCTCGTGGTCAACAGCCGCGACGAGCTCCTCATCGCCGAGCATGGCAGCGAGATGGTCGTCGGTGAGGTCGGCAACGACGCCCACGGGATGACGACCGGCACCCGACCCGGGGAGGGACATGAGGAGCCGCCGGCAAGAAGGAGCCCAGGTCCACCGGTGATTGGCGGCGAGGCGGTGGAGCGAGTCCCGTAAGGCTGCAGAATCCACTGATCTCTTTCGTCTCGGCAACAGGACGGACGAATCTAGGGAGCGCCCGCCATCGACGCTAACCCGAGCCCAGCCTCATCAGGCGAAGGCGGACGGCGCTGACCTCGGTGGATTGGGACGCGGTGGGCGTTGACGGACTCGAACCGCCGACCCCTGCCTTGTAAGGGCAGTGCTCTAGCCAGCTGAGCTAAACGCCCGGAAGAACCCGAGTCTACGGAGATTTGGGTCGTTGAGCCCATTCAACTTTCTGGGGCCCCCCGCCGATACAGGAGGGGCAAATGCCATGAGCGAGGCGAACCCGTTCCTACGATCGCCTCAGGACCGAGACCGAGATGCCTAGGAGCCGCGCCATCGAACGAGAGGTCAGTGACGAAGCCATCCGCCAGTACCTGGATGGCATAGGCAGCTACGAGCTTCTCACCGCCGAGGACGAGGTGAGGCTCGCCCAAGCCATCGAGCAGGGCCAGCGCGCCGCCACCGCTCTCGAAGGCGAGACGGACTCGCGCAAGGCCTCTCGGCTTCGCCGTCTCGTCGCCGACGGGAACGAGGCCCGCCAGGTCTTCATTCGGGCCAACCTCCGGCTGGTGGTCTCCATCGCCAAGAGATACGGCCACTCCCGACTCCCCTTCCTCGATCTGGTGCAGGAAGGAAACCTGGGTTTGATCCGGGCGGTGGAGAAGTTCGAGTACCGCAAAGGCTTCAAGTTCTCCACCTACGCCACCTGGTGGATCCGCCAGGCGATCACCCGGGCGATAGCCGACAAGAGCCGCACCATCCGCGTCCCCGTCCACATGATGGACACCATCAGCCAGATGCAATCGGCTGAGGCCACCTTCATCAAGACGTTGGGGCGCAAGCCGACGGACGAAGAGTTGGCGGAGGCAGCCGGGATCACCGTTGCCAAGCTGCGTGAGGCACGCAAGGTGGCCCCCGAGCCGGTGTCGATCTTCGAGCCCGTTGGCGACGACAACGCCATGCTCGGCGACTTCATCGAGGATGTCGACGCCGCCGCCCCCTTCGAGTTGATTGCCTCGCAGCTCAACATGGAGAGCCTGCGGGCAGTCCTCGATCGGCTCAACGAGCGTGAGCGCACCATCATCACCATGCGCTATGGGCTGGACGGTCAGGACCCAAGCACCCTGGACGAGGTGGGTCGCCATTTCAACGTGACCAGAGAGCGCATCCGTCAGATAGAGGCCAAAGCCCTCGCCAAGATGCGCCACCCCTCCTCCCCCGGCGGGCTGCGCCAGCTCGCCGTCGGCTGATCCAAACCTCAGCTTCCACCGCTCATATGTGAGCGAAAACGAGGCCAGAATGGGCTCACGCCGACTTGACCACGTCCTCCAGCTCGTCCCAGCTCGCCTCCACCGGCAGCTGAGCCTCGGAATGGCGGGGCCGTCCTCGGCCGCGGCGCCGGTGGTAGGGCTGACCATCCCAGAAGATGACACCGCCCCAGACTCCCCATTCGTGACGCGACTCGACCGCCAGCTCCAGGCATTTGATCCGCACCGAGCACTCGGCGCACAACGCTTGCGCAGCCGCCAGCTCGTCGGGCCTCTCCGAGAAGAAGATCTCATGAGCGCCAGCGTCTACACATCGGCCCTCGCGCATTATCAGATTTCGTTTGACATCCATCGTGGTTCGGTTCCTGAACTCTCTGAGCCGCCTAGCATTAAAAAGACCGCCGGCTGTTCCGGCGGTCTCTCGAAATGCTGTTGAAGAACTTCAGTTCATTCGAATAGAGACCGCCGGTGGGACTGGTTCGTGACAGGCGCGGTGGGCGCGCCAAAAGCCGGCCCCTGCTGGGGCACCCCGCTTGTAGTTGCGATGCGCAGCCTCATCGATCGTCTCATTTCGTTGAACGGTGTGCACGCTACGTGACGGGCCTGGACCATGTCAAGACAATAAGAGTCAGACCCAACGATGCCGGAAGTCCTCCAGAATGGCGTCGGCGATGGACGGACCATCGGTGCCGTCGGCATAGTGGTCAGGCTCGATGCCATCCAGCATCGGCTCCACTATTCGCCAAGCCTCTTCGACCTCGTCGGTGCGGACAAACAGCGTCTGATCTCCTGACATGATGTCGACCAGCAGCGTCTCGTACGCGGTGGGGAGGACCACATGTTCCTCTCGGTAGTGGTATGCCAACGCCTTCGACTGCAACTCGTATCCCTCCCCGGGTGTCTTCATCTGGAAGCCGAGCTCGAAACCCTCGTCGGGCTGGAGCTTGACCCGAAAGAGGTTCCGCTCCAATTCGGCCGGGTCCATCGACCCGAACAAGGCAACCGGGGGCTTGTGAAACTGGATGACGATCTCGGTGTTGTGTTTGCTCATGCGTTTGCCCGATCGCACGTAGAAGGGAACGCCCTTCCACCGCCAGGTATCGACAAACAGTCTCGCCGCGGCGAAGGTTGGGGTGGTTGACCCTGTCTCCACGGAAGGCTCTCAGCGAGATGAGGCGTACTGGCCAAGGGCGATCTCAGCCTGCTCGGGCGGGAGGATCGAGCGCAGCACCTTGACCTTCTCGTCCCGGATGAAACCCGGCTCCAGCCGAACCGGCGGCTCCATCGCCACCAGTGACAGCAGCTGCAGCGCATGGTTCTGGATGATGTCGCGGACGATCCCGGCCCGCTCGAAGTAGGCGCCCCGCTCAGCGATACCGAAATCCTCGGAGACCGTGATCTGCACGGCCGCTATCCGATCGCGATTCCATGACGCCTCGAAGACCGGGTTGGCGAAGCGCAACGCCAGCAGGTTCTGCACGGTCTCCTTACCGAGATAGTGATCGATGCGATAGATCTGTTCCTCGGTGAACCACTTGAGGAGCGTGGTGTTGAGGGCCGCAGCCGATTCGCTGTCACCGCCGAACGGCTTCTCCACGACGATCCGGGACCATCCCTCCGTCTCGATGAGCCCGGCACCGCCAAGCCCGTCGATGGTCTCGACGAAGACATGCGGTGGCACCGCCAGGTAGAACACCCTGTTAGCCCCCAACCCATGGGTCGACTCGACCTCGGCTATCCGCGTGGCGAGAGCGTCGAACCCCTTCCGAAGCGACTGGTAGTACAGCGAGACCTGACACCACTCCCCTCCCTCCAGACCTGCCTCGGAGAGGGCCTCCTCCGCCCACTTTCGATAGTCGGTGTGGGTCATCTCGCGCGTCGCCACTGCCAGCACGATGATGCGGTCGGCGAACGATCGGGTGCTCTCCAGATGGAAGAGCGCGGGAAGCACCTTGGAACGAGCCAGATCACCCGTGCCGCCGAAGAGGACGAGGAGCTGAGGCTCGAGATCGACAGTGAGCGCCAACGGCTGCGTGGTCACAGGCTGCTCCCCAGAATGGCCGGATCGGTGTTCGTGACGTCGATAACCGTCACCGGCCGACCCCGCTCCTCGAGCGCGGAACGA
The DNA here is from genome assembly GCA_964552165.1 of uncultured Acidimicrobiaceae bacterium. Lineage (GTDB taxonomy): Bacteria > Actinomycetota > Acidimicrobiia > Spongiisociales > ZC4RG35 > CAZKFU01. Next base: position 6,910 of record CAZKFU010000003.1, on the reverse strand, counting down.
TCGCCGGCGGCCTGAGCCGCCACCAAACGGCCGAAGGTGATGCCAAGGGCTTCGACCGGGATGTCCACGTGAGGGCGGTCCACCAGTTGCAGCACCTTGATCTTTGGAGGTCCTCCTTTGTGGAGTTGGCCGGTTGAGTGCAGGAACCGCGGCCCATACCCAAAGGTGGTGGCGCATCTGGTGGCTTCGGTCACTCTCTTGCGGAACGCCGAGATGGCGGCTTCGACTGCGGGCGCTGGCGCCAGATAGGCGTGAATGGCCAGATAGTCGCCGGGGCGTAGCGAGCCGACCAGTCCCTCCACGGCAGCTTCTCCCTCGGCGCTGTCGAGCAGCTTGGCGTCCTCCGCGGGAGGATGTGGAGAACCCAATGCTGCCCGTGCCCGGCGCTTGGCGAGTTCGACATCGGGCTGATCGAAGGGGTTGACCCCGAGGATCTGACCCGCCGCCGCGGTTGCCATCTCAGCCCGCAACATCTCGGCTCCCAGCTGGCTCGGAGACGACAAGACGATGTCGACACCGGGAGCACCCGAGGGACGGTCGGGTGCGATCTCGCCCTCAAGCCGGTAGGTGACATAGACCCGATCCTCGCCGTCGATGACCGGTGTCGACTCGCCGGTTATTGGCACGATCCCCACGCCGTTCTTGCCGAGACTCTCCGCAACCAGCTGCTCGAGCCAGATCGGGAAGTGCTCGAGCCCTTTCGAAGTCAGAAGTGTGAGCTTGTCCCTACCTTCTCTCGCCTGGCCGGCCCACGCCAACCCCATGCCGACCGCGGGATCGTGACGGGCCCGGTGATCGCGGCTCCTCGCCAGACTTGAGGCGCTTTCGATCAGGGGACGAGGATCTACCCCGACCAGGGCGGCCGGAGCCAGCCCGAATGGCGAGAGGGCGGAGAACCGTCCCCCAACATCGGATGGGGCAGTGAGCAACTTTCGAAACCCCTCGGCTCGAGCGCGTTCGGCGAGTGAGGTGCCGCGGTCGGTGATGACGATGAAACGAGATGGGTCCTCCGTCAACGCCAGAAAATGCTCCATGAAGGCGTTGGTCTCGATCGTGGTACCTGACTTTGACGATACGACGAACCAGGTAGGTCCTGACGCTGCAATCTCCGTGACCTTCGCCACCGCCTCGGGATGAGTCGAGTCGAGCACGTGGAGCCGCGGGCCGGATCGGGGACAGGTCCGGGCAAAGACCTCCGGAGCCAGCGATGACCCTCCCATCCCGCACAGGACGACGTCGGTGACCCCCTCCTCGGCGGCCGACTCGCCAAGCCTGAGAAAGCCACCGACCTCGGCTTCCATATCGCTGTGAAGCCGAAGCCAGCCGAGGCGGTCCGCCAATTCCGGTATCGGCTCCTCGGACCACACGGTGGGATCGCCATCCCAAGCCCGTTGGGTCAAGGCGTCCGCATCCCACCTCAAGGCGGCGACGTCGAAGCCCGCCGTGTCCCGAATCGAGGTCAGGTCGATCATGTACCCGAGTCTGGCACGCTCCGGTTCCTTGTCGCCTCTACGCTCGCGGCGAGAGATGGAGCCACAAACCCACCCTCTGGAGGTGAGCCTCGGCTCGGCGCTGCAGTTCTTGATCGGGTTCGGCGTTGCCCTGGCGGCAGCCGGCCTCTTCTACCCTCCGCCATCGGGCGGCGGCGGGTTGTTGGCTTACTTTCTCGCCCATCTGGCGATGACGATGCTGGCCGCACTCTGGTTTGTGGCCCGAGCAGCGCGACACCTGGACGACCCCTGGTTTCCCCACAGCCGACGCCGCTGGCTGGCCTCGGCGCTGTCCCTGCTGGTGCTTGCCGCCGGGCTGGGAGCCATCCTCGGCACCGTCACCGCCGGCTTCGCCCGTTACGCGCCTTCCCTGCAACATCTGCTCACGCTCTCGGCGTTGGTGATCGCCGGAATTGTCTCGGCCCTCTATCTCGGCGGTCGGCGCCATTGGGGGACGTTCCCGGCGTTGATCATCGGATTGGCCGCCATATTGTCTGGAGTGGGGGCGCTTGCCGCGTATCTGAATCGGGTCGGCTTCACACCCGATGGCGGCTGGGTGCTCGATGGTGATGCCCTGCGACAGCTCGTTGCTCCAACCACGGCGGTGGCAACCCTCGTCGCCTGGGTGATCCTGTGGACTGCGTCGCGCCGGGGCGGGTCACGGCGCGCGATGCGCCAGAGCTAGCACTTACACGATGTTCCGGCGGCTGGCCCAACGCGCGAGCTCATAGCGACTGCTCAACTGCAGCTTGCGCAACACCGAGGAGACATGGGTCTCGACGGTCTTCACCGAGATCGACAACTTGCGAGCCACCTGCTTGTAGGCGAATCCCCTCGCGATGAGCCTCAAGACTTCCTTCTCCCGTGGTGTCAGCAGGTCGAGCTCGGGATCCTCGGCGTCGGGGAGGACACCGGCGAAAGCGTCGAGCACGAACCCCGCCAGACGAGGCGAGAACACCGCATCGCCGGCGGCCACTCTGGTCACCGCCTCGGCGAGCTCGTCGCCACCGATGCTCTTGGTCACATAGCCGCGGGCGCCCGCACGGATCATCGCGATCACATCCTCGGCGGCGTCGGAAACGCTAAGTGCGAGGAACTTGGTGTCGGGGTTCGAGTCCGAGATCGCCCCGATCACGGCGACCCCTCCCCCGTCGGGCATGTGGACATCGACTAGTACCACGTCAGGGTCGGTTTCACGGATGGCTTCGATCGCATCGTCGACATCGGAGGCTGAGCCGACCACGTCAAAGATCCCCGACAGCTCTGCCTTGACCCCGGTCAGGAACAGCCGGTGGTCATCGACGAGGAAGAGGCGGATACTCACGCCGGCACCCACATGTGAACCTCGGTACCCTCGTCGGGGACCGATTCGAGCTCGACGTCCCCGCCGACGCGCCGTACCCGTCTCACGATCGACTCCGATATCCCCTTGCGGTCGGCGTCGACGAGGCCGACATCGAAACCTTTGCCCTGGTCGGTCACCCACAGCTCGAGCTTGTCGTCACCGGCTTCGAAGAAGGCGGAGATCGAGTCGGCCCCGGCATGTTTGGCCGCATTGACCATGGCTTCCGTGGATGCCGAGATCAAGGCCCGGGAGGCGCTGGTCAGCGGCGAGTCGCCCACCGTCACCACCTCGATCCGAACCCCGTGGTCGGCCTCGACCCTGGTGGCCGCAGCTTCCAGCGCCGTCGAGACGAGATCAACACCCTCCAGAGGGGAGGTCCCATAGAGCCAGCGACGGAGATCCCCCTCCTGGTGACGCGCCAGGATTGCAGCCCTTTTCGGGTCGTCGGTGCGCTGGATCAAGGCGAGAGTCTGCAGGACGGAGTCATGGAGATGAGCCGCCACCTCGGCTCGCTCCTCTTGGCGGATCCTCTCCCGCCGCTCGTCACTCAGCTCCCTCGCCATCCGATACACCCAGGGCCCAAAGGCGACCATGAGACCAACACCGGTCAACGCCGCGGCCACCGCCACGGCGCCGATCTCCGCAACGGCCCCCAACGAGCTGGCGAGAAGGAGGAGACCGCCCAAGAGCAGGGCCAGCCCCGCCACGATGCGGACCCGGCCAGGCTGTTCGACCTTGGGGTCTACCAAGGCGGTTATCGGCCCCATCGTTCCGGTCACGTTGAGGGTTGCCACCCCGAACGACAGGGCGCCAACGACGACCAGGAAAGCGATCGGCGGCAGCAGGTTCAGCGTCCACAGCAGCGCCAGGGCGGAAAAGAAGATCAAGGCGACGCCCAGTGCTCGCTCGGTCGGTAGGGGGTCCGCCTCGAGGTCCTCAACCTCTTCGAAGGTGGACAGCCACAGCAGGAGATAGAGGACCAGGCCCAGCCCCCACACCGCGGTCAGGAGCACGAACCCGGCCCGCACGTATGAATCGGGGAGGCCGATCCGGTCGGCTATCCCACCGGCAACACCAGCCAGCATACGGTTCGAGGCGCGCCTGACAAGCCGGGATGGGCGCGCGGGTGCAGCGTGAGGAAGTGTCACCGTCCAATGTTCGCGCTCTCGGGCGCCTTCAACAATCCGGCACAACCCCGACCGTGATCAGGGGCCGACCAGGGACATCCCCAATGGCGGAGCTGGGTATTCCTCGAGACCATGAAGCCATGGAACCCACAGACGCGCCTCGAGACCAATCGCCCCCCGACCCGTCCCCGTCATGGACCCGGCCACGGGAAGGTCGCATCATCGCCGGTGTCGCCACCGGAGTGGCTCGAAGATTCGCAGCCCCGGTCTGGGCGACCCGACTCCTATTTAGCCTCTTGCTCTTCTTCGGTGGGTTGGGTCTCGTCCTCTACCTCGCCGGCTGGCTGCTGATGAGGTCCGAGGACGAGCCCGAGACGGTCGCCGACCGTCTTCTGAGAACCTTTCGGGGTGGTGACGCCTGGCTGGGAGTGGTTCTGGCCGCCGTTGCCGTTCTGATCCTCCTCGCCAACATCCCCTTCCTCGACGGCGGGTTCGTCTTTGCCATCGTTCTCCTGGTCTTGGGAGTACTGCTCTATCGGGGCGATCTGAGACGACTGGGCGGGAGCGAGGACGGAGAACCTCCTCCTCCGCCCACTCCTACCGGCGACCCAACGGCGGTGTCGGCCCAACCGGAGCCGACAACGCCCCTTGCCAAGTCCTCCCCCAAGCCCGTCGAGCCTTCGATCCTGGGGCGGCTGACGATCGGTGTTGGGTTTCTCGCCATCGGCGTGCTGGCAGTCCTCGACGTGACGTCTAACAGCATCACCGCACAACCCCGCCACTACCTGGCGCTGGGGCTCGTGGTGCTGGGTATGGGGCTTCTGGTGGGGACGCTCTGGGGCCGTGCCAGGTGGCTGATGCTGGTGGCCGCACTCATGATCCCGGCCCTGGTCGCGTCACCGCTGGCCGAGTTGGGCTGGTGGGACGGCCGCCTCCATCTATCCCACCTCGTGGTGAACGCGGAGGATGTTCCCCAGTCGATAGACCGAGCCGCCGGCGAGGTCTGGATCGACATGACACAGTTTGATTGGGATGGCCAGACCGTGCCGCTCGATGTTGCGCTGGTAGCGGGCACCATCACGATCGTGGTTCCAGACACTGTGACCTTGCGTGGTGTCGCCAGCGCCCGGGCCGGCGAGGTGGCAGTGCCCGGCTACCGACAGGCGGGGATCAGTCCCATGTCGACACAACTCGACTCCCCCGCCACGCGCGAGACAGGAACGCTCCTACTCGACCTGTCGGTCGAAGTGGGACGTATCAGGATCTACCAGGAATACACGGAGGTCAATTGACATGAAACCCCACCGTTTCGACGCTGTCTCGTTCATATCGGGATGTCTCCTGGTGGCGGTCGGTCTTGTCTTCTTGATCCCCTTTGACGTGTCCTCTCTCATCGACGCGCTGGTCAGCGCCGTTAGCTGGGCGGGTCCCGTCATTGCGCTGGCAGTGGGGCTCGCCCTGATCCTTTCCGCCCTCAGACCCGATCGGGACCCGACCGCCAGCGACTCTTAGCTCGTCATCGACCCCATCCGTTGGCTCCAAGCTCTCCACAAGATGCGGCCCGCCTCCACCAGGACGAGGGCACCGAAGGCCTTGGTGAGCAAAGCGGCGTCGGCGCCGAGGGCGAAGCGAGCACCGAGCAAGACACCAATCGCGCCACCGGCACCGATGATGACCCCTTGAGACGGCAGCAGTCGCTTGTTGCGTAGGTTGATGGCGCTGGCAGAGATGGCAGTCGCCATTATTGCCAGCAACGAGGTCCCCTGAGCGACGTGTTGACCGAGCCCCAGGAACAAAACGAGGGCGGGGACGATGATCACACCTCCTCCAATCCCGGCCAGCCCGGCGACAACTCCGGAGATAATGCCCACACCAAGCCCGATCACGGCTTGGACCGTTGCCGTCATCTCGGCAGCATCGGCCGCCGGTTCGCCGCCCAGCAGCATTCGCAACCCGGCCACGACCAGGACCACTGCGAAGATCACGGCCAGCGACCGAGCACTGATCCGGTGCATCACCGTTGCCCCCACCACCGAGCCCACGACCCCGCCGACGCCGGCGGAGACACCCACCAGAAAATCGATCTCGCCGGCCAGGGCGTAGGCGATGACCCCGCTGCTGGCCACCACGAGTATGGCCGCCAGCGATGTGGCATGGGCACGGTGGCGGTCGAACCCGGCCACCGGGATGAGCAGGGGGACCAGAAGGATCCCTCCTCCGACGCCGAAGGTGCCAGCCAGAATCCCCGCGCCTAGCCCTATCAGGACCAATCTCGACCAATGCGTGGCGCTCGCTGCATTGGTGTCGTGATCCATTGGTTCGAAACTTAACGCCACGGGTAGGGAATCAAGGGAATCAGCCCCGGGCTGCTATCGAGCCTATGGTTCGAGGGCGGCCCAGAGCGGAGCGCAGCCGCGAGGGCTCACCCACCCAGCGACATGGAGGATGCAGATGGAAGTCAACACAGGTATCCCCGATGAGGCCCGCCAGGAGATCGCCAACGGCCTATCCCGGCTGCTCGGCGACACCTACACCCTCTACCTGAAGACACACGGATATCACTGGAACGTCACTGGTCCCATGTTCCGGTCTTTACATCTCATGTTCGAGGAGGAATACCTCGAGCTCGGCAACGCCGTGGACAAGATCGCCGAGAGGATCAGAGCGCTTGGGTACCTCGCCCCCTCCAGCTACGCGGAGCTGGGACAGCTCAGCTCGGTGGCTGACGAGGAGGGAGCACCCGACGCCATGGAGATGGTGAGAAGGCTCGCCACCGGGCACGAGACAGTGATCCGCACCGCCCGTGGACTGGTCGAGGTCGCCGAGGAGGCGGCCGACGTCGCCACCGCCGACCTGGCCACCGAGCGGATAGAGATCCACGAGAAGACGGCGTGGATGCTCCGGGCGACAGCCTCGTAGCACCACCCGGTCACGTGACGGGTTTATCA
>CAZKFU010000002.1:0-16659 GCA_964552165.1 uncultured Acidimicrobiaceae bacterium | reverse complement strand
CATCGTGGTCGTGGGTGGGATCGCCGGGGCCCTCCAATCGCAGTTCGTCGGTGTCATGGAGGGCAACCTGGGCACATTGGGATCGACCCTCGTCACCTACGGCGGCGGTGGGTTGGTGGTGGGACTCATCTTCCTCGCCACGACGGGCACCAGTCTCGGCGGGGTGAGGGAGGTCCCGTGGTGGGCGTTGACGGCCGGCCTCCTGGGGCTGGTGGTCATCGCCTCGCTTTCGGTCGCGGTCTCGGCGATAGGAGTGGCTCGAACCCTCACCGTCTTCACCGCGACAAACATCATCTTCGCCGCGCTCATCGACCAGGCGGGGCTTCTCAGCTCAACGGGGCGTCAGCTCGACGCGACGCGCCTGGGCGGAGTGGTACTCGTTCTGGTGGGTACCTGGCTGGTGGTCCGCACCTGATCACTCGGCGGCGGCGGCCCCATCGGCCGTGAGCCGGCTTCGTATGGCTTGGGCCGTCGCCTCCAACTCGTCCCGATCCACCGAGGCGGCGGCGTTTGCGAAATCGAGATCGCGGACCCCATCGATGGGAACGACATGGATGTGGAGGTGGGGCACCTCCAACCCGGCGATCATCAGCCCCACCCGGGCCGACCCGAAGGCGGCGTGGATGGCCCGGCCGATCGTCTGCGACACCGCGAACAGGTGGTCGCGGAGCCAGTCGGGGCAGTCGACCCAGTGATCGACCTCCTCTATCGGCACCACCAAGGTGTGGCCCGGTCTGAGGGGGTTGATCGACATGAAGGCGACGCACCTCTCGTCGCGCCACACGAAGGTGCCGGGGATCTCGCCTTCTATGATGCGGGTGAACAGGGTGGGCACCCGCCCAGCCTACGTCTCGGACACGAGGTTCGCCGGGGGTCAGCGGACCGCGACCACCTCGAGCAGGGTCTCGGTGGTCATCACATACATCTCCCCGGAGGCGTCGACACCGAACGAGACAACTCGGCCCGCCACCCCGGCACCGTCGGTCCAATCGTTCTCGTCGACGACGCCCCCGTTGTCGTAGCGAAAGCTCCTCAGGTACCCGCCGCAGTAGTCGCTGTAGAAGTAGTGGCCGTCGACCTCGGGTATCGCCTCGCCGCGGTAGACCACCCCGCCGGTGATGGAACAGGTCCCGGCGTCACCATGGGAGACCTCGACCAGAGGAAGGGTGAGACCCTCCGTCTGGCAACCCTGCGGCGGCCGAAAGCAATGCAGCCCCTCCGTGATCGGCCATCCGAAATTGTGACCCGGCTCCAGGGAGGCGACATTTACCTCCTCGTACGCCCCCTGGCCGACATCGGCGATGTAGACCGTGGTGTCCTCGATCCAGAACCGCCACGGGTTGCGCAACCCGTAGGCGAACAGAATCGGATCAGGCTCGCCGTCTGGTTGGAGCCGCACCAGCCCTCCGAGAAGCGTGTCAGTGTTCTGCCCGTGGCCGTAGCGGTCGCCGGAGCCCCCTCCGTCACCCAGACCGAGGTAGAGGGCGCCGTCGGGGCCAAACTGGAGCATCCCTCCGTTGTGGTTGCCGGCAGGTTGCCCGAGGCGGAGGAGAACCCGCCCCGATTCCGCGTCATCCCCGATGAAGTGCTCGCTGACGACGGTGTCGCCGTTGCTTGCCGAGTAGTGGACGTAGAGCCGCCTCGGTTCGTCGGGGTGGATCGCCATTCCCAGGAGCCCGCGCTCCCCCGAGCTCACGGTGAGCCCGCTGAGATCGAGAACCGGGTCAGCCGACACCGTCTCTCCATCGAAGAGGTGGATGTGGCCGCCCTTGGTCGCCACATAGGTGATGCCGGCGTTGTGATCGGCATCCATGTCTATGGGAAACGGCAGGCCGGCGACCTCCTCGTAGGCGAGCCCGAGCAGCGGAGGAAGAGTGGTGGTCGGCGTCGTGGTCGATGTCGTGGTCGGTGCGGTGGTGGTGGAGGGCAGGACCGTGGTCGACGGGTCCGCGGTGGCCGTGGTCACCACCGGTTCCCCGGAGCTATCGCACGCGGCTGCCACCATGAAGGCAAGGGCGATGAACCGCTTCACCCTGATCGAGCATACGACGACACCGGTCTTATACACTCGCTCATATGAACGACGAGGAAAGGCTCGACTCGGAGCAAGGACAACCTGATCGTCCCGCGAGCGAGAAGGGACGGCACCTGCCTTCCATGCCTCCGTCCTCGGCGCCTTGGCCACTGGCGTTGGTGCTGATCCTGTTGGTGCTGGTCGTTGTGTTCGCGGTTCAGAACACCCAGACCGTGGACATCAACTTCCTGGGGTGGACCTGGAGGTCCCCGATGGCCATCGCCTTGGTGGCGGCGGTGGTGGCGGCCATCCTCCTCGACCAGGTTCTGGCGGTCATCCTGCGACGCCGCCGGGCGCGCCGCCACGCCGAGTTGGAAGAGCTCAGGAGCTACCGAGAGTCCGGCTGAGAGCCACCGCCCTGGCCCTGGTCGCCGCCGCGTGCGCGACCACGGGCACGCCCGTCGGCGGCCCGGACCATCCTCCTCCACCCGCACCGGCCGAGGCGGGCGTGATCGCAACGGTCTCCGATGGTGATTCGATCGGCATCGAAGCGGACGCCGGGAGTTTCCAAGTGCGGCTCTACGGCATCAACGCCCCCGAGGCGGAGGAATGCCAGGGGGATGAGGCGCGGCGCTGGCTGATCGCCAATGCGGGAGGATCGGAGGTCGCGCTCCAAGACATCGGAACCGACCGATTTGGACGAACCTTGGCTCTGGTGTGGGTGGGCGACCGACTGCTCAACCTGACCTTGATAGAGATCGGCTTCGCCATAGCCCTCAGTGACATCGACGATGACCGCCTCAGGGAGCGGCTCGTCTCCGCCGAGGAGATGGCCGTCGCTGCGGGTGTGGGGATGTGGTCCCCGGAGGCCTGTGGCACCGGCCCGCGCCCACCGATTGTGATCACATCGATCGACGCCGATCCACCTGGGCCCGACCGGGTGGCGCTGGACCAAGAGGTGGTAACGCTCACCAATATCGGCGACAGAGCGGTGGATATCGGCGGCTGGACCCTCCGCGACGAGTCTTCGACGAACAGGTACCGCTTTCCCACGGGAACGGTGCTCGATCCGGGAGACGAGATACGGGTCGACAGCGGCGCAACCGGGTTTGGATCGGGGACGCCGGTGTGGAACAACGACGGCGACATGGCAATTCTCCTCGACTCGAATGGCCGCTATGTCAGCCGGCTCCGCTACTGAGAGCCTACGATTCGACCACTAGATCCGAGGAAGGACCAATGGGATTCGGAGACATGTTGAAGAAGTGGTTCGGCAGGGCGCAAGAGGGGGCCAAGGAGCTCGCCGACAAGGCCGAGCCCATGATGGAGAGGGCCAAGGAGAAGGCCGAGCCCATGCTAGAGAAGGCCAAGGAGAAGGCCGAGCCCATGCTGGAGAAGGCCAAGGACTTTGCCGGGGACGCCGTCGAGAAGGCCAAGCCGGTGGTGGAGAAGGTCAAGGAAGAGGCAAAAGACGTCTGGGACAAGGTCGAGGACAGGATCGACGACCTCCGGACCAAGGGTGAAGACGCCACCGCGGAGGCAACTGAAACAGGCGGCACTGCCCCGGCCGACGCCCCGGTCGGCCAAGACGAGTAAATAGCCGCCCCAACCTGCCGGCAGGCGGCAAGGGCGACCCAGCCAACCCGTCTACCCTCTTGGTGTGCCCCGCATCAGCTCCCGTCTCGCCAATCTGAGCCCATCGGCGACGTTGGCGGTCAATGCCCGCGCCCGAGAGCTCGCGGCCGCCGGAAGGGAGATCATCTCGTTTGGTGCCGGGGAGCCCGACTTCGCCACCGCTCCCCATATCGTCGAGGCCGCGATCGCCGCCGCCCGCGATCCCAGAAACCATCATTACACCGCCAACGTCGGGCACTCCGAGCTGCGTCAGGCGATCGTCGACAGCACTCTCGCGTATTCGGGCATATCGGTAGACGCGGATCAGGTACTGGTCACCAACGGAGGCAAGCAGGCGATCTATCAGGCGATGGCCGCTCTGGTCGACCCTGGCGACGAGGTCTTGCTCCCCACACCGTATTGGGTCACCTATCCGGCGGTCATCGAGCTTGCCGGGGGAACGGTGGTCGAGGTGCCGGCGACGGCGGAGACCGGATACAAGGTGGGAGTGGATGACCTCGAGTCGGCTCGGACGAAACAAACCAAGGTCCTGCTGTTCGTCTCCCCCTCGAACCCGACTGGTGCGGTGTACACCCCGGAGGAGGTGAAGGAGATCGGGTCATGGGCCGGGGCCAACGGTATCTGGGTGATGTGCGACGAGATCTACCAGCGGCTCGTCTACGGCGACGCCAAGTTCTCCTCGCTCCCGGCGATGGCCCCCGAGACCGAGGACCGGTGGGTTCTGGTGAACGGTGTCGCCAAGTCCTATGCCATGACCGGTTGGAGGGTGGGCTGGATGGTGGGCCCGCGCGATGTGGTGGCCGCGGCGGGACGGCTCCAGTCGCACGCCACCTCCAACGTCGCCAATGTCAGCCAGGCCGCCGCTACCGCCGCTTTGAGCGGCCCGCAAGAGGTCGTCGAGGACATGCGTCGCGCCTTCGACCGACGGCGCCGGCTCATCCTCGGGCTTCTGTCAGGCATCGAGGGCTTAGCCTGCCCCGTCCCCGAAGGCGCCTTCTACGTCTTCCCGGACGTGCGACGCCTCCTGGATGACAACAGGCCCACCAGCTCCGAGTTGGTCTCCTGGTTCCTCGAGGAGGCCGGGGTCGCCTTCGTCGCCGGGGAGTCCTTTGGTGCGCAGGGGCACATGCGGGTGTCGTATGCACTCGGAGACGACGAGATCGAGCGTGGTATGGGGTGGCTGATCGACCTTCTGGGTCGTTGACTTTGGGGGCGACGGGGCAGGTTTACACTCGCCGCCATGGAAGACAGGGGGACCGCCCGAGCAATGATGCTCGTCGAGCCCAAGCATCTCTCCTCGACCCGACTCCCCACCAGGACCATGGGAGCCGGGGGATGGCTCGCCGTCGAAGCCACCGCCCTCTCCGGCAATGACGTCCAGGCGTGGAACGGTGAGCGCCAGGAAATCATCTACCCCCTGATACCCGGGCACCAGGTGGTGGGGAGAATCGCCTCCAGCGACGACTCGATCCCCTTCCCCGTCGGCACCAGAGTCGCCGTCGAGCCCAATATCAGCTGCGGAACATGCAATCGATGCCGGCACAGCCTGGCCACCTGTGGCAGGCGTCTCCCCTCCAACACCTATGGGTTCATTCCCTCCACCGAGGCTCCCGGGCTCTGGGGCGGCCTGGCCGAGTTGTTGTACCTCGACCCCCACAGCAAGATCCACCCGGTCACCGACGACGTTCCCGCCGAGGTGGCGACCTTCGTCCACCCATTGGCGACCGGTCGAAGCTGGGCGGTGGAGATGGCTGGACTGGAGGCTGGTGAGGACGTCGCCATCCTCGGGCCAGGACCACGCGGTCTGGCGTGTCTGATCGCGGCCAAAGCCGCCGGAGCCGGTTGGGTGGGCGTCTCCGGTCTGGGTCACGACGCCGACCGTCTCGACCTGGCGCGGCGGCTGGGCGCCGACACCACCATCGACATCGAAGCCAACGACCTGGCGACCTCGGTTGCAGGTGCCCTGGGGCGGCGCCCCGACGTCGTCATCGACGTAACCTCGAACGACCCCGAAGCCGTCTTCTCGGCTCTCGACCTGGTGCGGAGCGGCGGCCGGGTGATCCTGGCGTCGACCAAGGGGAACCGGGCGCTTCACTTCTTCTCCGACGTCGTCGTCGCCAAGCAGCTCACCATTCGGGGAGCCATGGGTGCCACCACGGAGGGCTACCGGTGGGCGGCGCGCCAACTCGAGACCGACCCCCGAATCGACGATCTCGTCTCGCACCAGTTCCCGCTCTCCGAGGCGAGCCGAGCCATGCAGGCCGCGGCCGGGTTGTTGGGACACGACGAGCTCATCTCCGTCGCCGTCACCTTCTGAGATGAGGCCGCCGGAGCGCGCGGCCACCTCGACCCGTTCCACCGGGGCTTGGGTGACCTATGACCTGGCCAACACCATCTTCGCCCTCGGCGTGGTCAGCCTCTACTTCCCCGACTACATGCTCTCGCTGGGACAGCCAGACGGCTACCTCTCCCTGGTGATAGCGATCGCAGGGATCGTCGTCATCTTCATCGCGCCCTGGGCCGGCGCCCACAGCGACGCCCGGGGCCGCCGACTCCCGACGCTACGAGTCACCACGCTCATCGCCGTAGTTGCCACCGCCGGGCTCGCCGTGGCAGGGGCACTGCCCTCGTTCATCCTGTTGGGGGTGGCGCTCGTTGGTTTCAATGTGGGGTCGGTCGTCTACGACGCCATGCTTCCCGATGTCAGCACCCCGGCAACGCAGGGCCGAGTCTCCGGGCTGGGCATCGGGGTCGGATATTTCGGCTCGTTCCTGGGGCTGGGGATCGGTGTCCTCACCCTGGAGATCCTCGGTTGGTCCTATGCGGCGACATTCCAGTCGCTGGCAGCCGGGTTCCTGGTCTTCGCGCTCCCGGCGTTCTTCATGATCGTCGAGCCCCATCGCCCGCGGCGCCCTACCCCGAGGCTGACGACGGTCATGAGCAGGCTCGCCGTCTCGTGGCGGCTCGCCACCACCTTTCCCGATGTCGTTCGCTTCCTCATCGGCCGTTTTCTCTACACCGACGCCATCAACACGCTCATCGGAGGCTTCCTCACCCTGTATGTGATAGACGAGCTCGGTTTTGACCGAAGCGAGATGACAGGCCTTCTCGCCGTGGCCATCGCCACTGCCGTGCTCGGCGGGATTGGAGCCGGCCCATTCATCGACCGGTGGGGACCGAGAAGGGTGCTGCGAACGGTGCTCGTGGTGTGGGCTCTCGGCCTGGCACTCGTCATCTCCGCCGCCCTGACCGAAGCCCTCTTCCTGGCATGGGCCATCGGCCCGCTGGGCGGGGCTGCGCTCGGGGCAACCTGGGCCTCGGACCGGGTGCTGATGAGCCGGGTGTCCCCTCCGCGGCACCTGGGCGAGTTCTACGGGCTGTATGCGACCGTGGGGCGATTCGCCACCATCGTTGGCCCCTTGGTCTGGGGGCTCATCGTCAACGTCCTCGGTTGGGGGCGCAACGCCGCCATGGGGGCGTTGATCCTCTTCGTCATCGGGGGTTGGATCGTCGTTGGAGGAGTGGACGACAAGCCAAGAGACTGGCCGGACGACCTCAAAAGCGTCAGTGAAAACCGGGCCTCGCCCCCGTCATGAGGTGCTGCTCCACTGCGTAGGGGATGGGGAGGTCCTGGGTCTCCCGGGGGCCTCGTACCAGGCGACGCCCGATCTCGGCGAACCAGGTGTCATTCGGGAACGGCCAGGGCCAGGCCCGGATCCCGTGCCGCGCCCCCACCACCGCGCCGGCGAAGGCTGCGGTCACGCTTCCTCCGAGCCGCGCCGACTGCTCCAAGGCGCGATGGCGGATGGTGTCGACGGGAGCCGCCAGAAGCAGAGAGGCGAGGACCTGGTCCATCGGGCCCGGATCGCCGTCGGGGCAAACGAAGGCAAGTGCCTCTCTGGCCTCTCGAAGCCCGCTTCCCAGGGGAAGGCGCTTCACCTTCTTGGCCATCCCTGGGAGGGTCTCCGGGTTGATGGCACCCTCGACGCCCTCGGTGACTGCGGTGACAATGGTATCGATGGCGTCGCCCACGGCATTGAGGAGGTCACGGCCCGATTGGGCGAAGCAGGAGGCGGCAACGGCCGTGGCCGCGGCCACCGAGGCGGCTATCGAGCGGGCGTCACGATCGAAGACGGCGGCCACCGCCAGCGTCTCTTCTATCAACCTGGCCGGGTCGGTGCGATGTCGCACCCCGATCGGAGCGGAGCGGGCCACTCCATCGAAGTTGTAGGTGTCCACCGGGGTCGGGTTCCCCCCTTTGGCCCCGTCGAGCCACCGCCGAAAGGACGGCGTCTCGCCCCGGTACACGGGCTCCCCGCCATTACCCCCGTCGAGGTCGAGTATCTCGTCGACCAAAGCACCCACCCGGATCGGATCGTTGTTGATCAGGTGGTAGGCGACCAGGGTTGCCTGCTCGGTGACCGACGAGTATCCGTGGGAGGAGGAAGCGCCGGCAGCGTCCCCGGCCGCCATCCCCAGCAAAAATCCGTCGCCTTCTCCGGCGACGAGTGAGAAGAGTGCGTCTTCGGACATATCGGGCATATCGGGCCGGACAGCATATAGCTGTAGCCTCAGACGCCATGGACAAAGCCGCCCTCATCGCCAACCCAGCGGCCTCTCAGTTCACGGGCGGCTCGCATCGTGACGTCATGGCGGAGCTATCGCGGGGCTGGGAGATAACCCCGATGTGGCCGGCATCGCCGTCGCACGCCCGCCAAATGTCTGCCGATGCCGTGGCCGAGGGTACGAGTCTCGTCATCGCAATGGGCGGCGACGGCATCGTCCATCACGTGGCTCAGGGCGTGATCGGAACCGATTCCACGCTGGGGATCATCCCGGTGGGGACGACCAACGTCGTGGCCCGCCTCCTCGGTGTCCCCTCCCGACCCGGCAAGGCGGTGAGGATCCTCGCCCCTCCGTTGAACGCCATTCGCATCGGCGTCGCCGAGGCGAAGCTCAGCGCCGACGGCGTCACCACCGAGCGCTCCGCACTCTTTGCCGCCGGTTTCGGGCTCGACGCCGAGGTGGTGATCGAGGCGGAGAAAGACCCCTACCGCAAGTACCGGTTCGGGTCGGTTCACTATGCCACAACGGCGCTGCGTGTCGGCGGTGGCCTCTTCCCTCGGCGCCGTCCCAACCTTCGCGTCACGGCCGGAGCCAGGCTGGCCGAGGCGACGACGGTCCTAGTGCAATTCCGGCCCGTCTATACCTACTTCGGTCGCTTCCCGCTCCGACTCCAGAAGGACGACCCGCAGCCAATGACGGTCCTGGTCATGGATCGGCTGCGTCGCCGGCGAATCCCCCGGATAATCGCCACCGCCCTCCGGGGCAACGGCCTGGATGCGATCAAGGGAATCCAGACCTGGTCCCAGGTGTCCCACCTCGAGATGAGTGCGGACCCCCCCGTCGCAGCCCAGGCCGACGGCGAGCTCCTGGGGCGTTTCGACGCCGCCACCGTGTCCTGGCGGCCCGACGCCCTGTCGGTCGCCGTTCAGGCGTCGCCCCGGTAGACCGTGAGATGGGGAAACGGGATCTCGATGCCCTCGGCGTCCAGTCTCTTCTTGATTCGCCGCAACGCCTCCCTCTTCACCGTCCAGCGGTCGGCTGCGGGCGTGTGAAGCCGAGCTCGGATGATCACCGCCGAGTCGGCGAGCTCGGTGACACCGACCATCTCCGGCTCACCGTTTATCCGCTCGGTCCACTCCGGGTCGGAGGCGAAACTTGACATCTCGTCGGCGATGACGCTCATCGCCCGATCGACGTCTTCCTTGTAGGCGACTCCGACCTCGACCACCGGCTGGGCGAAGGTCGAGGTGAGATTCGAGGTGACGGTGATCTGCCCATTGGGGATGTAATGGACGACACCCTCCACGTCGCGAAGGACTGTTGCTCGCAGCTGAATGTCTTCGACGGTCCCCGAGATCCCCGAGATGGTTATCACGTCCCCGATATGAAACTGGTCCTCGGCGAGGATGAAGAAGCCGGCGATCACGTCCTTGACGAGGTCCTGGGCGCCAAACCCGAGGGCAATTCCTATCGCACCTCCTACCGCCACGAATGGCCCCAGCCCGAAACCCCAGACGTCCAGTAGCACCAGGATCGCGACTACGGCCACGACCACGAGCCCGAGGCGGCGGAGAATCGCCCACAGCGTTGCGGCGCGCATCGCGGCGTCGTGCCCGCTTTGGGAAATCCTGCTGACAAAGCGAGAGCCCAGGCGAATGGCGACGAGATAGAGAACGACGGCTCCCGCCACAGCCACCCCGGTCATCACTAGACGCTCCATGGTGGCCTCGTCCAGATCGAACATGGAGCCAGACCCTAACTGCTCAACGCGGAATCAAGCCGCGTCAGAGCCAGCGTGAGCTCGGTCATGGCGGCGCTGGCGGCGGAGCGCTGCCGAAGCACGTCCCTGACCCTGCGGCCGATCCGGGCATCCAGGGCATCAGAGACTCCGGGAGCGCGCTCCCGGGCTCGATCCAGGATGCGACGCCGCCCCGCCGCATCGCGCCATGCGAGGAGCCGACGCGGTATCAGCCGGTTCAGCCAACCCGGCCACTGGGAGGCCGTCGCCGGCCGGGAATCGGCGACCGCCATCCCCGCTTCCTCGACCGACCGCGTCACCAAGGACGGCACTTCGGGGACGATGCGCTTGATCTCAACGCGCGCAGTCTCCCCAACCTCGGTGGAGATCTCCTCGAGAAACTCGGCTATCCGAGCGGCCGCGGATAAGGTGTCGCCCCCGGCAGCCAGGGACGCCGCCTCGGCGCGTACCTGATTCCATCGCTCGGTGAACCCGATGCCGCCGCCGACGTCGGCCGCCGACTCCATCCCCGACCTCACCCGCCGCAGATCGGTCGCCAGCTTGCCAAAGATCGACCTCTTGGCGTCGAGTGTGGCGGATAGGTCGGCGATGAGCTCCTCGACCCCCTGTGGAGGGCCCGCGTCGGGATCGGCGGCGATCGCGAAGAGGCGGGGGTCGTCGAACCCATCCTCGATCAGAGCAGAGGTCAGATCCGCCACTACCACTTCGAGCCCGGCACCCTCCAGCCGATCGGCCTGGTTGAGAACGAACCGGAACTGCGCTTGGTAGTCGGCCAGCCCGGCTAGATAGTCGTGATGAATCGAGGCGTCCCGATATTTCTCGGGATCAAACACCCAGATCACCACATCGACTCGCGGGAGCAAGTCGTCGACGCGCTGGCGATGATCGAGCGCCACCGAATCGTGGTCTGGGAGGTCGATCAGAGCCAGCCAGGGAAACCGTGACTGGAGAGCCCGGCTTTCGATCCCGAGGTCGTCGAGAAACCTGGTCAGCCCCGGCTCCGGGTCGGCGGGGATCCACGCCAAGGGCTCACCGGTCGTGGGCCGAATGCCGCCGGTCTCCGCCACCTGGTCGCCGTCGATGGCATTGAGGAGGCTCGACTTGCCGGAACCGGTCCCACCGGCGATGGCTGCCAGGATCGTGTCCCCGGCGTAGCCCGCTCGATCTCGAACATCGCGCACAGTGGACGCCAGCGCCGCCAGCTCATCTACATCTCCGACCGGGGCCGCGTGGGCGAAGGCGTTCTCAAAGGCGTCGAGCACAAGAACCAGCTCATCACGCACCGCGTTCCGCCAACGCCTTCTCCACGGCGGCAACGATCTCTGACAGCTCTCCCGACACCAGACGCGCCCGACGCAACACGTCGGCCACCGTCCCTCGAACCACCCGGTCGACGATGTCGTCGGCTTTCGACGCCAGCTCCTGGAGACGCTGACGCAACCCCTCGATGGCAGGAGGCGGCAGGACCGACCTGGTCCCGTGCAGCCGGTGCTCCTGGACGGCAATGATCGCCTCCTCGGCGATTCCCGCCTCTCTCAGCATCCGCTGGTAGTCGATGAGAGCACCCGAGGTTCTCCTGCCGAGCCGATTGAGGATCGGGATCACGAGGGCGGTCCTGTCGGCGATCCTTCCCAACACGCGCCAGGGGACGGCATCGGCGTAGCGGATGGCCGAGGTGACGAGGACAATGACGTCGGCGCGCTCGGCTACCGCAAGTGCCTGCTCCCGGTGGTCGCGGGCGGTGGAGTCGAGGTCGGGGGTGTCGACTATCAAGTAGTGATCGAGGAGGGGGTGGTCCCCGGTCACAGTGTCGGATCGAATTCCCTCGAGCTGGGTGTGGGGCCCCGGATCCCGGGACCACACCAGCGGGGCCGAGGTGGTCGGTCGCAGAGGACCCGTAGGGAACACCGTTTCTCCAGCCAACGAGTTGACAATTGTGGACTTTCCCGAGCCGGTGGGGCCGATGACGGCGAGCAGCAGCGGGCTGCGCGGGCTAACGAGGCGAGGTAGGAGATATCCGCGGACCGAGGTGACGACACCTTCACGGTGCCTCTGCTTGGTCGACTCCCGGCCGGCTTCGAGATCGACCGACGCCGCCGCCGATGCCAGCCGGTCGAGGTCGGCCCGCAGACGTGCGGAGGTGTCGATTAGTGCCGCCACACCGGGGGATGGTAACGGTGCCGCGGTCCCAGCCTTCAGGCGGTCCAGCCCCCCTCGGGGCGCTCGAACCAGACGTGGACCTGTCCCGTCCCGGTTGCGTTCTCGTAGTCGGAGAACATTTCGCCCGTGGCCCGGCAACCGTCCCCACCGATGGCACCCAGCATCATCAGGTAATGGCCGAAGTCGGCCTCGGGACCGTGCTCCATGTACGCCGGCATCTCCTTGAGGATGCGGGCGTGATCACCCTGTCGCATCCATTCCAGCCTCTCCTCGTCGGCGGCACGAGCCTCGGGGGTGATGATGTGCCTTGGGTCCGACGCCTCGTGCTGGGGCAGCTGCTTCAAGGGCCAGAAGCGATGGCTCATGCCGCCGGAAGCCAACACCACGACCCTTCTCCGGTCTGCACCACAGAGACCGACACGATCCTCTCATGGGTTCGTAGGTAGTGCTCCAGGTTGATCGTGGCGTAATACAGGGGGAGGTACTCGTCTTCGGACGCATGGGCCGGTGTTCCCATCTCGACTGCGATGTCAGCCGCAAGCACGGCCAGTTCGGGGTCGCCGGGGAAGTCGTATGGGATCTGCGACATTCCTCGGGGCAACTCTGAGGAGGTGAAGGTCCCTTGACGGCGTTCGTGAGCCGCCAGCAGGTGCTCGACCGTGGAGAACCAATGTGAATCGATGATGATGATGGTGTCCACATCGAGACGCGAAATAACCTCCTGGCGGAGCCGGTCGAGACCAGGGACAAGGCTGATCTCCTTGCCATCGTTGATCTCACGACGCGCCGCCTCGTCGAACATGATGGTGGGGGCGTGGCTGATGAGCCCGGCGCCGACGATCTCACCCATAGCATCTCCTCAAGACTCGTTAGGAACCTAAGGAGCCTACCCGCCGTCGCCGGTCGCGGTCGCTGTGATCACCCGCAGCAGCCGCGCCATCTCTCGCTGTTCGTCGAGTGTTAGACGGGCGGTCATCTTCGCCTCATACGCGTTGAAATGGGGGAACACCGCTTCGATCGCGTCGAGGCCGGCGGAGGTGAGCCCGACGATCACTCTCCTTCCGTCGCTGGGGTGGGGACGGCGCGACACCATCCCCCTGCTCTCGAGCGTGACGAGCATCCCGCTCAAGGTCCCCTTGGCGAGGGCCGCGTCCTCGGCGAGCTCCCCGGTCTCTCGATCACCCCAGATCCAGAGGACGAAAAGGATCGTGAACCCTCCCCAGGTGAGCCCCACCGGCCCCAGCACCTCTCGCTCCATTCGGTTGCGAACGGCGTTCGCAGCGCGGTAGATGTTGGATACGGCGAGCATGGCGTCGAAATCGAGACGACGTTCGCCCAGTTTCTCCCTGATCCTACGCTCGGCGTCCAAGACCACTTCGGGGTCGTGGTCGCTGAGGGGTCGAGGCATATTCCTTCGCCAGGGTCAAGAAGCTCGTCGAGTCTAACCTTTGCCCTCCGAACCCTCGAGGTGCCCTCTGAGCGATCCCGGCCCCCGCGTTGATGTCGAAGGCGTCCCCGTCTCCCCCCACCATTACATAGGGGGCCAGCGCCAGGGTGGCGAGACGACCTTCGAGGACCGCTCGCCGCTGGACTGGGAGTGGAAGCTCGCCGACATCGCCCGAGGAGATCGAGCCACCGCTGACCGTGCCATCACCGCCGCCATGGCTGCCTTCCCGGAGTGGGCAGAGCTGGGCGCCGAGCGGCGCGCCGAGCATTTGCACCGGCTCGCCGATCTCATCGACGACAACATCGACCAGATCGCCATCGTGGAGTGCGTCGACATGGCGATGCTGCTCACCAGCCTCCGCGCCCGGGTGATACATCGTGGGGCCGAGAATTTCCGCAACTACGCCGACCTCGCCGTTGCCCATGAAGAGAGGGTGTGGTCATCGAAGGGCACCGACAATCGCGTGATTCGGTCCCCCGCCGGCCCGGCGGTGATCATCACGCCATGGAACGCACCTTGGCTTCTCTCCACATGGAAGCTCGCCCCTGCGCTGGCAGCCGGAAACACCGTGATCCTCAAACCCGCCGAGTGGTCGCCGCTGTCGGCCTCGCTGCTGGCGGATCTCGCCGAGAGCGCGGGAATCCCTCCAGGGGTCCTCAACGTGGTTCAGGGGATCGGCGAGGAAGTGGGTGCCGCCCTCGTCTCCGACCCCAGGGTTCGTCGGATCTCCTTCACAGGCTCTCCGGAGACGGGACGGCTCATCGGAGCCGCCGCCGCCGCCAACATCGTTCCCTTTACCGCGGAGCTCGGAGGGAAGGGACCGCTGCTGGTATTCGAGGACGCCGACCTGGAGGCGGCAGCTCGACAAGCGGCAAACCAATTTGACGACGCCGGTCAGGTCTGCCTGGCGGGAACCCGGCTCATCGTGGAGGCCTCCGCGGTCGAGGGCTTCCTCGAGCTGTTCCATGCCTTTACCGACGCTCATGTGCTCGGCGACAGCCGAGACGGCGACACCACGATCTCACCCTTGATCCATCCCAACCATCTGGCGAGAGTGGAAGGGTTCGTGGCTCGGGCGGGCGCCGCCGGAGATCGCATTCTGCGCGGTGGAAGAGTCTGGAAGGAGGGCGCCCTTTGGTATGAGCCAACACTCATCGAGCCCGCCTCGATCGACTCCGAGATCGTTCAGCGCGAGGTCTTCGGGCCGGTGCTCACCATTCAGGCGTTCGACTCGGAGGCCGAGGCCATCGGCCTCGCCAATTCGACCGACTACGGGCTGTCCGGGATCATCTACACAGGGTCCGAGGAGCGAGCCGAACGCGTTGGTCGGAGCTTGAAGGCGGGCACGGTGTGGGTCAACACCTTCCTGGTGCGTGACCTCACCGCACCTTTTGGGGGCATCGGAATCTCCGGCACCGGCCGCGAAGGCGGTCGTTACGCCCTCGAGTTTCATGCCGATCTGAAGACGCTGCAGGTACGCGAGGGAAGCGTTCGTTGAGATGACCGTCACGGACTCCGAGACGACCGCTCCCTACGGAGGGTTGACCGGCGCCGAGGTCCGGCAGCGGATCGACGCCGGATTGGTCAACCACATCCCAGATGGCCCCAGCCGGACGACCGGCGAGATCATCAAGGCCAATGTGGTGACTCGCTTCAACATTCTGCTGGGGATCATGTTGGTGATCGTCCTCGTCGTGCTTCGCGAGCCCCGCGACGCCCTCTTTGGCATCGTGATCATCACCAACGCCGCCATCGGGGTGGTCCAGGAGCTTCGGGCCAAACGCACCCTCGACCGGCTCGAACTGATTGCGGCACCGCGGGTGAGACTGGTGAGGTCGGGTCGCGGCTTCGAGACGTCGGTGGATCAGATCGTCCTCGATGACCTGATCGAGCTTCGCTCCGGAGACCAGCTCGCAGTCGACGGAGTGGTGCTCAGCTCGCGTGGCCTGGAGATCGACGAGTCGCTTCTGACCGGTGAGTCGGACCCGGTGCCCAAAGAGCCCGACGTCGAGTGCCTCTCGGGCAGCTTTGTCGTCGCTGGCTCCGGTCGGTATCGAGCCACACGCGTCGGAGGCAACGCCTATGCCGCCCAGTTGGCCCATGAGGCGAAGCGATTCACTCTGGTCCGCTCCGAGCTGAGAGAGGGAATCAACTGGATTCTGGGCGGTGTCAGCTGGGCGGTGGGTCCAATGGTCGCCTTGCTGTTGTGGAGCTCGCTCCGCAACGGTGAGACCTTCCTGGAGGGCCTCCGGGGCGCCGTGGCCGCAGGGGTGGCGATGATCCCCCAGGGGCTGGTGTTGTTGAGCTCAATCGCCTTCGCCGTCGGGGTGATCAGGCTCGGTCGGCGCAACGTGCTGGTCCAGGAGCTCCCCGCGATCGAGGGTCTGGCCCGAGTCGACACGGTTTGTTTCGACAAGACGGGAACGCTCACTCACGGGCGGATAGCCCTTCAGGAGGTGGCGCTCCTGGAGGATGTCGACCCGGCGCCTCCCTTGGCCGCCCTCGCCGCGGCCGAGCCCGATCCCAACACGACATTGACGGCGATCGGCGCCGCCTTTCCCGAGCCGCCGCTGTGGAGGGCAGAGGTTGCCATTCCCTTCTCGTCGTCACGGAAATGGAGTGGCGTCACCTTCAGCGGCCAAGGCACCTGGGTCCTCGGCGCATCCGACGTGCTGGCCCCTAGCCACGACAAGGTCGCGGATCTGGCTCGGGAGGCATCCTCCCAGGGGAGGCGGGTGCTTCTCCTGGCCACGGGGAGAGACCAGCTCTCCGGGGACCAGCCGCCGGGAGACCTGCGACCGGTTGCCGTCCTCGTGTTTGGGGACGAGGTACGCGACGACGCTGCCGAAACCCTTCGGTTCTTTGCCCAGCAAGGGATTGCGGTGAAGGTCATATCGGGTGACCACCCCGAGACAGTCGCCTCCATCGCCCGCCAGGTGGGGGTGGCCGGTTCCGAGAATGTCATCGACGCCCGCGCCCTCCCCGACGACCCCCGAGAGCTTGCGGCGGCGATGGAGAAGGGAACGGCCTTTGGACGGGTCACCCCCCATCAGACGCGGGCGATGGTGGCAGCACTCC
>CAZKFU010000001.1:0-16895 GCA_964552165.1 uncultured Acidimicrobiaceae bacterium | reverse complement strand
AGGCCATGAGCTCTTCGTAGGGCCGCGCATTGAGCACCAGGTCGCGGGGCGCCCAGCCCCGGCGCGCATTCTCCACTCCGTAATCCATCCTCACCAGATCGACCGGGTGGTGGGAGTCGGTGTCGATCACCAGGCTGACACCTCGGCTCACGGCGGCGCGGACCACCTCGGCCGAGGCATCGAGCCGGTCGAGGGCTCCGTTGACCTCGAGAGCGACACCGGTCACCTCCAGCGCCTCCAGCACCACATCGATGTCGATCTCTATGCCGGGACGACGGCCGATCTTGCGGCCCGTGAGATGGCCGAGGGCATTGACAGCAGGATCGCCAAGCGCCTTGAGGACTCGGGCAGTCTGCCTGTCACGGTCGAGGTCGAAGTGTGAGTGAACGCTGGCGACGCAGTAGTCGAACTCCATCCGGAATTCAGGGTCGTAGTCGAGAGACCCGTCGGGGCCGATGTTCAACTCGCACCCGAAAAGGAGCCTGATCTCAGGGTGGGATTCCTGGAGATCACGGATCCGCTCACGATGCGCCAGCATCTGATCGCGTGTCGAGCCGTTGATCGTGAGGTCCTCACCGTGTTCGGTGAAGGCGACGTACTCGTAGCCGGCCGCTACCGCCGCCGTCACCATGTCCTCGGGGCTGGCGCGACCGTCGCCGGAGCGATCGGAGTGGTAATGAAGATCTCCTCTCATGTCGGCCCTTTCGATGAGCCGCGGCAGGTCACCGGAGGCCGCCGCCTCGATCTCGCCACTGGCCTCTCGCAGCGGCGGGGGTATTGGGTCGAGCCCCAGCCGCCGGTAGATCTCGTCTTCGGTGTCCGATGCGAGGAGCTTGTCTCCTTCGAATAGCCCGTACTCATTCAGCAGCCAGCCCCGATCGATTGCGATCTGGCGCAAGGCGATGTTGTGACTCTTGGAGCCGGTGAAATAGAGAATGGCGGCACCAAATTGGGCAGGTGCCACCGTTCGGACATCGATCTGGAGCCCGTCGCGGGTGACGATCGAGGTCTTGGTGGGCCCGGAGCCGATGACCTCCGCGGCGTCGGGGAGGCCGGACACGAAACCCGAAACCCTCCTCGGATCGGTGGTGGCGACAACGATGTCGATGTCACCGATGGTTTCCGAGAAACGGCGGAGGCTGCCACAGGGAAGGGAGGCCGCGACTCCGTCGAGGGCCGCTAGTTGGCTGGCCAGCGAGTGAGCCAGGCCCCAGGCCTCCGCGATCGGCGTGCGACGGTCCTTGCCGTGAAGCCCGAGACGTTCGATGGCCCTGGCGATCTTCTCCTCCGATGTCTTCCCCAGTCCAGGAAGGTCTCGAAGCCGCTCGCTGGCGATGGCGTCGCGGAGCCCGTCGAGATCCTCGACCCCGAGCTCGGAGCGGATTGCCTTGAGCGTCTTCGGGCCCAGGCCCGGGATGCGGGTCAGCTCCACAAACGGCGGCGGAAACTGCCGTCGAAGCTCCTCTAGCTTGGCAACCGTCCCGGTGTCGAGGAACTCCAGGATCTTGTCGGCGATCGATCCACCGACGCCTTTGATCTCGGTGAGCTCGGTCTTGGACAGACCCCGTAGATCGCCGTCGTGACCCTCCAGACCGTGGATGGCGTTCTCATATGCCCGAACCTTGAAGGACTGTGGACTGCCTTCGGCGAGAGTGGACAACTTGGCCATCTCGGCGAGCATTCTCATGACGGCTGCCCTGTCGGACATGGGCCTGAATCTAGAGGCAGCTGGACCACTAGCTTTGCCGTGACGTGACCTCCAGACCCAGCGCGGAAGAGAAGAAGCCCAAGGGCTGGCGAGTCGAGGGCATGCCCGAGGGCGAAGGCGACGAGCGAAAGGGACCCTTAGGCTGGTTCCCCGGCGGCCGCAGCTTCTGGATCCTGGCGCTGGTGTTGCTGGCCCTCAATTTCTTTCTCTCCTCCCAACTATTCGGGCCCCCTGAGCGCTTGCGCGTCTCCTACACCTTCTTCCTCGACCAGGTGGAGGAGGGAAACGTCGAGTCGGTGACCGCGACCGGAGCCACCATCCAGGGTACGTTCTCGTCGGCTGTCGCCGACCCCTCCGAGAGCGTTGACTCCGCAGTCGAGTTCGAGCTCTTCGAAACCGAGCGGCCCGCCTTCGCCGAGGATGACCTGCTGGTGTTCCTTCACCAACACGGGGTCGTGGTCAATGCCGAGCCCGCCGATGCCCCACCCCCGCTTTGGCAGCAGCTCCTCATAGGGTTTGGCCCCACGCTTTTGCTGCTGTGGCTGTTGTTTGGGATGTTCCGCCGCGCCGGCTCGGCACTGGGCGCCGGGATAGGAGGCTTGGGGAGAAGTCGAGCAAAAATCTACGACGCCAGCGGTCACCGCACCACCTTTGCCGACGTCGCCGGTATCGAGGACGCCAAGGAGGAGTTGGCAGAGGTGGTCGACTTCCTTCGCAACCCCGACAAGTACACCAAGCTGGGCGGGTCGATCCCCAAGGGAGCCCTGCTCACCGGACCCCCGGGGACCGGCAAGACTCTCTTGGCTCGGGCGGTCGCCGGTGAAGCCGACGTCCCCTTCTTCTCCATCTCCGCATCGGAGTTCATAGAGATGGTGGTCGGCGTCGGAGCCTCTCGGGTTCGCGACCTGTTCGACCAAGCGAAGAAGGTGGCGCCATCGATCATCTTCATCGACGAGCTCGACGCCATCGGGCGTGCCCGCGGTGGTGGCGTCAGCTTCGGTGGCCACGACGAGAGGGAGCAGACCCTCAACCAGATCCTCACCGAGATGGACGGCTTTACGGGCTCCGAGGGCGTGATAGTCATCTCCGCCACCAACCGGCCCGAGATCCTCGACCCGGCGTTGCTACGCCCGGGCCGCTTCGACCGGCAGGTGGTCGTCAGCCCCCCGACCAGCTGGGACGAAAGGCGATCCTCGAGGTCCATACCCGCGAGGTGCCCATCGCCCCAAACGTCGACCTGGGCGCCATCGCCTCGGCAACGCCGGGAATGGTGGGGGCAGATCTCCGTAATCTCGTCAACGAGGCGGCGTTGATGGCGGCTCGGCGAAACCACGATCAGGTTCAGATGAACGACTTCACCGACGCCCTGGAGAAGGTCGTTCTCGGGACCGAGCGCAAGATCATGATGAGCCCGGAGGAAAAGGAGAGAACCGCCTACCACGAAGGCGGCCACGCCCTGCTGGGGATGCTGCAACCAGGCGCCGACCCGGTGCGGAAGATATCGATCATCCCCCGGGGCCGGGCGCTGGGCGTCACCTTCCAAAGCCCCGAGGCGGACCGCTATGCATACGACTCCGATTATCTCAGGGGCCGAATCATCGGCGCGCTCGGGGGGCGAGCCGCCGAGGAGATCGTCTTCGGTGTCGTCACCACCGGAGCCGAGAACGACCTTGTGAAGGTGACTCAAATCGCCCGCAACATGGTGGGACGCTGGGGGATGTCGGAGAAGATCGGTCCCTTGACCGTCATCTCTGACGAGAACAGGGACCCGTTTCCCTGGGCGGCATCGGAAATCTCACCCGCCATGCAGGAGCTGGTCGACGGTGAGGTGAGGGCCATCGTCGACTCGTGCTATGCCGATGCGAAGGCCACTCTGGAGAAACATCGGGACAAGCTCGATGCTCTCGCCGCCGCCCTCCTCGACAAGGAGACCCTCGACGAGGAGGAGGCATACCAGGTGGCTGGTGTGGAGAGAGCACCGCGCTGAGCTCGAGTGCCGGTCGGGCCACCGAACCGCCAGGCGACGGGATCGAACTCGGCCGAGGCGGTGCTTCGCACCACTATCTCGCCAAACAGGGGCACCGACACCACCACCCCCACCTCCACGTCGACCGTGCGGGCCACCCAAGAAGGGTCGACAGGGCACCGGCATCTAACGAGGCGGGCGGCGTTGGCCAGGGCCAGACGGGATGCCTCGGCAATCGGTGACCGCTCTCCGCCTAGCGAAGGAAATGTGAGCGGTGCCGCGGCCAGCGCGGCGGCGTCGGCACCGGCGTTTGCCCGGGACTTGGCGGCCACCAATACCGCAACCGACGCCGTCGCCGTTCCCAGGAAGACAACCGACGCCACCACCGCCAGCACGGCGACGGATGACACACCCCGGTCTCGTCTCACCTCTCCACTCTCATGACCGCCTGTGCCGACACCGGTACCACGAGGCCCCCGGGGATCGACAGCCGATGCTCGGTGACGACGATCACCCTGGCGAGAGACCCGACGACCGCGGGTCGCTCGACCGTTATCCGCGCCTTCGCCGACGCCTCGTCACCAAGGACGCTTCGCACTGCCTCCACCGCGCGTGCCGGATCGGGAGTGGTAGCCGCTACCCGGGCGCCCTCCCGAGCGGCGGCCTCCAACTCGATGCGACTCTTGGCGACTCCGATCACCTCGAGGACCCCGATGAGGACGAGCATCACCAGGGGGACCACGAGCACGAACTCGATCGTCACCGAGCCGGCTTCTCTCAGAACCTTCCTGCCACCCACGAGACAACCTTGCCAAACAGGTTGCCCAGGAGCCCGCCACCGCTCCCGTTCTGCAGCCACCTCAAGGCGATTATGGCCAACGCCGTGGCTGCGAGGATGACCAGGAAGTACTCAACGGTGGCCTGGCCTTTATCGGTGGTCGACCGGGCCAACACCCATGCCCAAAAGCGCGTCATGCGCCACTCCTCTCCGCCCGGCGTCCGGCCGAGCCCCGGGGGGAAGTGCGGTCATGAGCCCAACGGCCCCGTCAGCTGGCCGAGCAACGCGAGCAGACCGGGGCCGTAGACGAGCAAGACAAATCCTGGAAGAACAAGCAGCGTGATCGGGAACATCAGACGCATTGGAAGGGTCCGCGCCCACCTCAGCCGTCGGCTCCTCTCCTCTTCGAGCTCCGAGTCGATGAGGCGACGGAGGGTCTCGCTGATCGAGGCGCCCGTAGCTTGAGCCCTGGCCAGTTCCATGGCGAAGGTCCGAATAGAGGCGTCAGATGCGGTTGCAGCCGCCGCCAGCCCATCGACCCGGGCGCGCCGCACCAGGTCGTTGACCGCCGCCGCCAGCGGAAGCTGGGGCGAGGCAGCGATCCCTTCGAGGGCGGACAGCACTGACCCGCCCGACCGCAAAGAGAGAAGGGTGGCCAACGCCAACGGCCGAACTCGCGCCGGCTGTGGCCGGGAACGGCGCAGACGACCCCACAACCAAATCGCCAGACCGGCCCCGAACCCAGCGCCAAGCCCGCCGGCTGCCGCTCCCAGGAAGAAGGCGAGAGGAATACTCATCTCAATCTCCGCGTCATCCAGGCGGCGGCACCGACTCCGAGGGTGATGAGCATGAGCCCGACGGCAGCCACGGAGCGCTGCGCCGAGGTTGCCAAGAGTGCGGTGAGCCCACCACCCGCAGCTGAGCCCAAAGCAAATACGAGGGGGGCGCCGATGAGGATGGCGGCAGTTGCCCGCGCCGGCGCCATCGCAACCGTGATCTCGCGGTTCACCTCCCGCTGAGCGGTTGCCATCCATGCCAGCTCGGTGAGGACGATGGCGCCTCCGGGGCCGCCTTCCGCTACCCGAGGCAACAACACCTCCAGCTCCCAAGCGATGTCTGGGAAGCGGGCGAGGGCGCGCTCCAGGACAGCATCCATCCCCAGGCCCCGGGTAGCTGCCTGCCCCAAGTCGGCGGCTTCGACCGAGCGCGATGCCTCAGCCATTGCTTGCCGAAAGCCGCCGCCGGCCCTCAGCTCGGCCGCCATGGCTTCGCAGAATCGCGCCGAGTCGGGAATTGGATCGAGTGACCCACGTACCCTTATCCAGCTCCAAAGCGCGATGGCAACCACCACGATCGGGATGTTGAGCGTGGCGACAAGCATGGCCACACGTGCCGGTCCGGCCCCGCTTGCCATCGCCACGGCCACGGCCAGCCATTCCATCACGCCACCCTGGTAGTGGTTCCATCGTCCGTCACGTCGTGGATACCGGCGATCCGCCGCCGGCCCTCGCTGCGCTCCAGCTCGACCACGAGGTCTACGGCCGTGGTCAGCTGACGGCGCACCACCTCGGCGGGAAATGCTCCCGCCGACAGCGCCAGCGTCTCCAGTCTCATCAGCGCTTCCGGGGCCGAGTTGGCATGAACCGTGGACATCGACCCGTCATGCCCGGTGTTCAGCGCCCAGATGAGGTCGAGTGCCTCGGGCCCCCTGACCTCGCCCACGATTATCCGGTCAGGGCGCAGACGAAGCGCCGAGGCGAGTAGCTGCCTGATGGTGACAGCCCCCATTCCTTCGGCGTTGGGGGGACGAGCCTCGAGCCTCACCACATGACCCGCCAGCGACAACTCGGCGGCATCTTCAATGGTCACGATTCGCTCCGAAGGTGAGATGAGGCCGGCAAGGAGGTTCAAGAGAGTCGTCTTTCCCGTGCCGGTTCCACCCGCTACGACCATCGTCCGCCGAGCCGACACTGCGTGGGAGAGCAGCTCATGCTGGTCGACCGACGCCGAGCCGGCCCCGACCAGATCCTCCAAGGAAGTGACGATCTGGGTGAAGCGACGGACCGCGATGATCGGGCCGGTCACCGACGCCGGAGGGATGACCGCGTGAAGCCGGCTCCCATCGGGTAGCCGTGCCTCGACCATGGGGCGGCTCCTGTCGACGCGAAGCCCCAGAGGCGCGATTACGCGCTCGACCGCAGTGATCACCGCACCTGCCGATTGGAAGGTCACCTCGGTCAACTCAAGCTCGCCCCGTCGCTCAACCCAGACTTCGTCTGGCCCATTGACCAGAACGTCGCTCACCTCGGGGTCACGCAACAGTCGCTGTACAGGCCCCAGGCCGAGAAGAGCGTCCGCCACATCCTGAACAGCCTGCTCTCCAGCAAGAGGCGACTCGATCGCGAGCCGACGGCGGGCATCGAGAAGGACGTGTTCGTGGTCCAGGGGCGTCGGTGAAGCCGCAATCTGCGACGCGACACGATCTATCAGTCCCACGGGAGGCTCCACACCTCTCTCCAAGCAGATGCCCATCTCGATCCCAGCGGTGTCGAACCGAGGAGGAGGCGGCGCAGCGACCACGTTCCCAGACACGGCAATACCGGACCAGGTCCTGGAGCCGAGGTCGGACCGCTGGGAACGCGTTGCCAAACCGCCGGTCCCCGGTGGGCGGGCGCCCCCCAGCCGGGGTACAGCCCCAAGATCGGGACCGTGCGCAAAGCGATCCGCTGAGAGACACGCAGCACCACCGCCGGCCAGCGCGAAGCCAGCAGGTCGATCGCCTCTCGCGCCTCATCAGGCCCTATCCCCCCGCCCGACAGAAGCGCAATTCCCGACCTCTGAGGCAAGAGCTCGCTGTGCGTCGGACCTTCTGCGGCGACATCGGCGAGAGTGCGCCCCGGCGACCAGGCGAGAGGTCGAGCGGTGTCGAGGTCGATGGACAGGGCCGTTCCCGCCGCGGCGGCCAGCCCAACGGCGCCGATCCCACTCAGAATCGGGTCGTCGGACATGACCGCCATGACGTTCCCCTTCCCGTTGCTCCCCATGCCGTGGAAGGTAAGGGATCGCCCGCCCGGGAACAAGGGGGTCGCCCCCAGCTACCTCTCGTGACCTCTCGAGCCGACTTGACGCCTATTCAGCTGATGAGGGTCGCCTCTTCATTGCTGATGATCGTCCATATACCGCCGTTGGCGACCACCGCCTCCACC
This sequence comes from uncultured Acidimicrobiaceae bacterium, assembly GCA_964552165.1. Classification (GTDB taxonomy): domain Bacteria; phylum Actinomycetota; class Acidimicrobiia; order Spongiisociales; family ZC4RG35; genus CAZKFU01. The sequence goes on along the minus strand of CAZKFU010000001.1, from coordinate 9,237 downwards.
CAGTCGCCGGGCTCGCCGTCGACCCTCTCCCTGATCGAGGCGGCCAGCTCCTCGGCGACCGCCAATGGCGACAAGACCTCCACCAGTCGGCTGCGGTCGACCCCGCCGACTACTCGGCTCCCGGCGACTGTCTTCACCGCATCCCCCAGGGGCCGGGCAACCAGCAGAGCATCCGCGTCGAGCTCCTCGGCGCGCCTCAGCAGCCATGCCGAGTCGACCTCGGGCGCACCGACATCGACGGTCAGGTATCCGGGCATGGCCGCGCAGCATATGACCGGTACCCTCATCTGGTGCCTCTCAAGATCGCGGTTGTGGTCGCGGCCGGCTCCGGCGAGCGATTCGGAGGGGACAAGGCGTTCGCCACGGTCTCGGAGAGGCCGCTTCTTTGGTGGGCATGTCAGAGCCTGATCCCCTACATCGATCGGCTGGTGGTGGTCACCAAGCGCGACCGTCTCGACGAAGCCGCTGCCATCCTCCCCCAGGCCCTCATGGTCGCCGGTGGGCAGACCCGAACTCAGAGCGAGGCACGAGGTATCGCAGCTCTGGCCGAGGTGGAAGGGTCGGCGATCATTGCAATACACGATGGGGCGCGGCCCAATCCCGGCCGCCGCCTGGTCGAGGAGCTGTTCGCCGTGGCGCTTGAAACGGGCGGTGCCATCCCCGGGCTCATCCCTGACCGGCCCGTCGTCGACGTAGCGACTCTCAAGCGTCGCGACGGCCTCGTAGTGGTGCAAACCCCTCAGATGTATCGACTGGAGACGCTGCGCATTGCCCTGGCCGCCGCCGACGCCGAGGGGTTCTCCGGTGACGACACCGAGGACGTGGTGCGCCGGTACAAGCTCGCTTCGGACACCGCCGTGGTGGCTGGAGATCCAGAGAACATCAAGGTCACCTACCCCGAGGACCTTCAGAGGGTGGCGGGCCTTCTCCGGTCTCGTGAACGTAGCGAGCCTCGTTGACGTCGACTCCACCGATGCTCTCCACCCGGATCCCGGCGGCAGCCCGCCATCCCATCGCCTCGTAGAAGGACCGGGCGGCGAAATTGTCTCGGATCACCCATAGCTCGACCCGACTGAATCCATGCCGGCCCAGGGCCACGAGAGCGGCGTCGAGAAGCCGCCCCCCGTATCCCGCTCTCCAGCGGTCAGGGCGAACGTAGACCGCGAAGATCTCTCCCCAACCCCTTCGAGCTGCCGGCCCGTAAGAGACAAAACCGACGGCGTCTCGCCCCGACTCGCCGACGTGCACCCCGCTGACGCCATCGAGGTTCTTGATGCGTTTTGCCCACCATCTGGTGCGGGCGATGACATCCAGCGAAGCCAGGTGCGACGCAGGCAGCAATCCCTGATAGGCCTCGCGCCACGACTCGACTTCGATCGACGCCAGGGCGCTGGCGTCGGACGACCGTGCCGAGCGGATCACTCCTCTTCGCCGTCAGGCCCCGAAACCGACCGAGACGTCTCCTGATCGGTCCTATCGCCCAGCGCCCAAAAAGCCAGCGTTGCCAGAGCCGCAGCCGCCAAGGCCAACGCCAGCCAGCCGCTTTGCCTGGTATCGGCTGAAATCTCGTCAGCCCGGGTCGTCACCGGGCTGACGTCTGCGACATCCGCCAGCTCGGACGCCACCCCGAGACTCGTCAGTGACATTGGTGGCGACGTGTCGCCGCCGACGATCTCAAAAACGACCTGATGGTCGCCACGGCGGAGTTCGGTGCGAAGCCCGTACACACCCTCGCCACGGTCGATGAGGGGCAGCGTCACATCTGGGTCACCGGGGAGGCTGAAGTGGGCAACGACGACATCGGCGTCCGTCGAAACCTCAACCATGATGTCGACCAACATCGAGTCCGGCCCTGTGGGGACGGCCGACGCCGAGGCTTCACCGAAGGATGCTCCAAGTGCCACCACCAGCGCCATCGGGGCCAGCAATGCAACCACGCCCCCAGGATATGCGCTCCCCTGCGCAAGAAGTGGCCGTGGCCACGCTCACGGGCCCCGTCCAAGACGGGGCCCGCGCACTGGATCTGCTAGTTGGAGACTCTGTCCTTGAGACCCTTCGACGCCGAGAAGTGAGCGTAATTCCGGGCGGGGATCACGATCTGCTGCCCGGTAGCAGGGTTGCGTCCCATACGCTCGGACCTACTCTTGGAGGAGAATGTTCCAAAGCCAGCGAGGCTGACCTTTCTCCCCGCGTCGAGCTCCACGGCGATGATGCCTTCGCCATCCTTCGTGGAGAAGATGATGTCGACGATCTCTGCGGCTTTCGCCTTGCTGATGTCGGCCTTCGAGGCGAGCTTCTCCGCCATCTCCGTCTTGTTCACAGCCCCTCCTTGTGGGTCGTGTGGTGACGCCGGGATCGGCGTGATTACCAGTCAACACTAGGCCAATCGGTAAGGGATCCGGGTCATCTTCTGAGGATCGTGGCGGGATGGTCGCCATTACGCTGTTCCCCCTTCGCCTGATGTGGAGTCAATGTGAGTGTCGAATATCGACTGGAAGACCACGTTGCGGTGGTGACGCTCAACCGTCCGGAGCGCTTCAACGCCGTCGACCAGACGTTGAGCGACGGTCTTGTTGAAGCAGCCAGGCGTGCCGGATCCGAGGCGGGAGCACTCGTCGTCACCGGGGCGGGCAAGGCATTTTGCAGCGGAGCAGACCTCTCAGACCTGATGGCCGACTACGAGAGAGGGGACCCGGACCTGGCCGGCCTGATCGAGGTTCGATTCCACCCCATGGCCGCAGCCCTCGTCGAGTGCACGGTCCCTACCATCGCCGCCGTCAACGGGGCAGCCGCCGGTGCCGGTCTCGGGTTGGCATTGAGCTGCGACCTCAGGGTGATGTCGGATACCGCCTTTTTCTCATCGGCCTTCACCGGTATCGGGCTCGTGCCCGACAGTGGCACCACCTGGTGGCTGCCCCACCACATCGGGCTTGGACGTGCCCTGGAGATAGTGATGAGCAACCGGAGAGTCGAGGCCGACGAGGCGATGCGCCTCGGGATGACCTCTCGTGTGGTTCCTGGAGACCAGTTACTCGACGAGTCGCTCCAGCTGGCCGGAGAGCTCGCGGCGGGAGCGACCGAAGCTCTCGTGGCGACCCGCCATCTGCTTCGCAACGCCGCCGGGTCTCAGTTGGCGGCGGCCTGGGACGCCGAACGCGAGACTCAGGGGCGACTCGGGAGAACACCCCAACATCTCGAGGGTGTTCGGGCGTTCACCGAGAAGCGGCCTCCTGACTTCCACGGCGCCTCGAGCGCTCCGCGCATTTGAATGACAGGCCGCTAGTCCTTTACTAGATAGACCTCGATCTCTATTCGACCCTCGGCCCCCCTGCCCAAGGCCACCCCGATGGCGTCGTTGAGCCACGCCAGATCCTCGCTGCCGGTCTGGAAGGTGATCAGCTCGCGTGGTGACGCCGAGCCGTTGTCGTGTGCGATGGAGACGCCTCCGCCCCGATAAGCCACCGTCTCTCTCTTCTCGCCGATGGTGGCCCTTATCTCCAGGTCCATGTTCCCGTCGGCACGGACCGTCACATAGTCGACTCCGACCACGGGCCGTTCGCCCTCCCAGTGCGTCGAGGTGGCGACCCCCTCGAAGGGGAAGTCGATTCGGGTGCCTCCGGGCATTCGACCCAGCATCCGCATCCCGAGGTCGGCTTGGATGGTGCAGAAGGGCTCGAGTGTGGGCATGGCGATTGTCACCTCTGCTTGGGGATTGTCACGCTAGCGGGAGCGGTTTGCCCGCAGCAGCTCGATGACCGTGGCATTGCTGGTCTGGCGGAAGTCTCGGTACCACCGCCCGACGGCATCGAACCGAACCGGGGTGTCCACGACGATCACATCATCGGCCTCCTGTCGCAGCGTCGCGATCGCCGAGGCCGGAGCGACCGGGACGGCGCACCAAACCATCGCGGCGCGCCGCCTCCGTGCCGATTGCAGAGCCGCCAGCATGGTGTATCCGGTGGCGACACCGTCGTCGACAACGATGGCCGTGGCGTTGTCAACGGCCACGGGGGAGAGCTCACCCCGGAACAGTGAGAGCGACTCGTTGAGCTTGGCTCCGGCGAGCGCCGCCGCCGCCTCAAACTGCTCCTCGGATACCCCGGCCATCCTTATCACTTCTTCATTGCGTAATATCACTCCACCCTCGGCCACCGCCCCCATCGCCAGCTCGGGATGCCACGGGACACCGATCTTCTTGACACCGATTACGTCGAGGGGGCAGTTCAACTCGGCCGCCACCACAGCAGCCACCGGGATACCGCCTCGGGGCAGACCGGCAATAACGGGAGTTGAGGGCTCGCGGACCGCCACCAACCTGGCAAGCTCCTCTCCCGCCTGCTGACGGTCGGCAAACACCTCAGCGGTAGCTGTCGACGAAGGTGGCCAGCCAAGGAGTCACGTCGGCGATGTACTCGGCGGCCTCGGTCTCGGGCAGGGTGCGGGCGGCGTAGTTCATCAACATCAGCTGACGCGCCGCCATGAAGCCATCGAGCACGCGCTGGTCGGGGATGGGCCAGGGGGCGATCTCCTCGTAACCTCGTCGAAATGCATCGACCACGTCGAGGCTTCGAACGTGACGCCTGGACGAGTAGAGGGATATGGCCACATCCTGTGCTGGGAGCGCCATCATGACGTCCTCGAAGTCGAAGACGTAGAGCCTGGCGCCCGCGGTGTGAACGTTCCATTCATGGAGGTCGCCATGAACCACCTGTGCCCCGCCTTCGACCCATTGCTCGTCCATCACGCCTTGGGCGATTCCCATGGCCCGGTAGAGCAAATCACGACTGCCCGAGAAGAGGTGATCGAAGCGAGGATCGTCGATGACTACCGGATCGAGCTCTTTCTCGTAGTAGAAGACCTGATTCCAGCGCCTCATCCCTTCTGGCTGAGGCGGCTTCCATTGCCGGCCGTGTTGGTGGAGCCGCGCTGCGAGTGTGCCCAGCGCTCGGTAGCCGAAGCTTCCGGCGCCGCTACCAAGCGGTTCACCTGGAATCCAGGAGAACAACATGCAGGCACGGGTGCTGCCGTCGAGATCTCTGGCCTCGACCACGTAGTAGCCATCGGCTGATGGGAAGACTCTGACCACATCGAGATCGGTCTCCCGCTCCAAGGCAACCAACCACGCCGCTTCGTAGACCATGTTCCGGCTGCTGTTCGAGGACGGGCTCCCCACCCGAAGCACAAACTCGCGCCCGTCGGTGGCCACCACCCGGTACATCGTGTTGCTGTGAGTGGCGAGATGCGTCAGCGACCTCACATCCAACGGATAGGAGCCGAGAACGGTGGAGGCGAGAGGAGTGAGACGGTCCGCCTCACGAGCGAGGCGATCAGTTCTCGAGGTCATGATCTGACACGGTACCGAGGTGGCCGGCGCGATCTACGGGTCTAGAGACCGTACATGACGTCGTGCCGCCAATCAGGGAAGGCCCCTCAAGCAGCCCTGCTCCGTCGGTGATATCGCTCCCAAAGAGCAAGCATCGAAGGCAGGACGAAGACTGCGGCAATCAGGGACAGCCCGATGGCGTACACAGTGACCTGACCCAGTTGACGGAACGGAATCAGGCTCGACGTGATGAGGATCCCAAAACCCGCCATCGTCGTGAACGCCGAACCGGCCAAGGCGCCGCCGGTGTGCCGGGCCGTGGAGCGCAATGCGGAGTCCAGATCCCGGTAGCGGTTTCTGTCCTCCTCGAACCTCCGGGCAATATGAATCGTGAAAGGGACGCCGATGCCGATAGCCAAGGCGGACAGCGTTGCTGTCACCGGGCCGAACGGGATCCCCGAAACGAACATCAGGCCATAGGTCCAGAGCACGACCAGGGCCACCGGGGCGATCGTTATGACACCGAGAAAAGGACGTCGGTTCTCGAACCAGAAGCTGATGACGAGAACCAGACCTGCTACCAGCAGCGTTATCAGCAGCGAGCGCGATTGAGACGCAGTGAGCTCCTGGATGATGACATCGGCAATGATGTTGTCCGAGGTTGCGACGGTGGTGCCGCCGGCGGCGCCGACGACGCTGAACGTCTCCCCGAGATTCGCCCGGAGCGAGGATGCTCGGGCCTCGCCCGCAGTGGTCTGTATGTCGAACAACACGGCATCGACCTGACCGGAGTCGATGGACACCACTCTCTCCGCCTCCGGCCGCGTCGCCACGAGCGCCTGGTAGAGGGATGCGATGTCGGCTCCGGGGTCGACCTTGAGGTCATCGCCCAACATGGCTCGTTCTGCAGCCTCCGTCAGCCCCGAAGGTGCCCCCTCACCTCCGCCCGCCAACGCCGAGGCCAGCAGGGAGATCGGGGAAGTGGCGGTGGCGACTCGGCCGAGATCGGTCTCGAACCCCGCCACGTCCGGCACAGCGGCCAGGGCGTTGTTGGCGTCGACCATGGCGTTGTGAACCGCAGCATCGATTCCCGAGCCGTCACCCGATTCGATGAGAACCGCCGTCTGCTCGCCGAATCCGCCGCCGAACTCGTCGGCGAGAATCTCCAACGTCTCCACGGCCGGCGAGCCCTCAGGCAGGAAGTCGGTGAAGGAGAAACGGGTCTCCAGCTGGCTGAACCCGTACCAGCCGAGCACACCAAGCGCCAGCGTCACTACCAGCGTGGCCACCGGCACGCGCTCGGCGAGAACCGAGGCCTTCTCCACCAGCCGAGGCAGAACCCGGTCTCCGTGGGACCCGAGGGACGCCACCGAGAGCGTCCCTCTTCGCTCGGCCTTGCGATCGAGGAGCATCCTGAAGGCAGGGACGAAGGTCAGCATCAAGGCGAATGCCACCACGATCCCCACCCCGGCGAGGATGCCGAAGTCCTTGAGTGCCGGTATCGGGTTGAAGATGTTGGTGAGAAAGCCGATGGTGGTGGTCACGGTTGCCAATCCCAGCGCCACCCCTACCGTTCGGGCGGCAACTCCCATGGCATCGTCGACCGTCGCTCCTCGGCCGATCTCCTCCCGATAGCGCGACGTCATATGGATCGCGTAGTCGACACCAAGCCCGATGAGGAGGATGGGGACGATCTGCGTCGGCTCGGAGAAGCCGTCGATTATCCCGACGCTCTCCAACAGGTAGCCAAGCCCCTGCATCGATCCGATGGCTAGGAGGATGGTTGCCATCGTGAGACCGGTATCGGCGAGTGTTCGCCGCACCGCCGCCCGGCGCGAAGACCCATCCCCGGGCCACAGCCAGTAAACAAAGACCAGGATCGCCACGATGATCAGGGCCGCCATGCCAAAGAGCCGTCCCACTTCTTGAGTGAACTCGTCGAACCCGGAGAACAGGATGGCGAAGGAGAAGGTACGCAGCTCCACCTCACCTCCGACCTCGGCAACGGCCTCGGCAAGGTCGACCTCGATGTCGGTCTGAAGGTTGAAACTCTCTTCGGCAGTGGCCCCCTCTGGCGGATTGAGGAAGACCAGGATCAGCCCGCCCTGAGCTCGAGCGGAGCGGGCGTCGGCGTCGGCAGAGAGAAGCGAGTTGAGAAAACCCACCTGATCCGGCGGCGCGTCACCATCACCGTCTCCATCGAGCGGTTCGGCGAAGATCTCGGCGATCTGATCGTCGGTGAGATCTCCGGGAGCGGTGCCCGAGGCTGCAGCCGCCTGCTCTACCGTCGACAGATAGTGAATCATCGGGGGGCGATCCGGACGGTCAGCGAGATACGGTCCCGCCTCCGACGACCTCACGGCCTCGACAACGGCCTGGGTGGCCCTCAGGCCATCGGCGGTGATCACATTTCCGCCCTCATTGCGGACAATGATCTGCACCACCGACTCGCCCGAATCAGAGCCGAACAGATCGGCGATGCGCTGCTGGGCCTCGATCTCGGCGTTGTCGGGTGAGAAGCCCTCGTTGCCGGTTGCGATCTCGACCCGCCCGGCGAAGTACCCCAGGAAGCCGGATATGACCAAGGTGGCTATCACCACGGCCAGAGGGGCTCGCCGCGCCAGGGTGGCCAGTATGCCCACCAGATTCTTCACACTTGGGCTCCTACCGCGTCAGTGTCTCATGGCAAAACGGGCTGAACGCTACGAGCCACCACGGAAAATGCGAAAAGGAGCCGAGTCGATCACCTCAACGAATCGCTCATTCTCCTCGGGGAACCCAACCGTCACCCGCGTCCATCCTCCGGAGAGGGGACGGACAATGACCCCTTGGGCTGTGAACAGCTCGGCTGCCTTGACCGAGTCGTCGCCGACCCTGAAGAAGACGAAGTTGGTCTCGCTGGGAGCATGAGGGAAATCACGCGCGGCCAGCGCCTCCAGGAGATGGGCTCGTCCCGTGGCATTGGCCAGCACCCGCTTAGCGATGGCCACCTTCTGCCGAAGTGACTCGGCGGCGGCAACCTGGCCGAGGAGAGTCACCGTGAAAGGGGCCTGCGCCTTGCGCAGCTCGGCGATCGTCGCCGGGTGCGCAACGGCATACCCCACTCGGAGCCCCGCCAGGGCATGGACCTTGGAGAAGGTGCGCAATACCACGACGTTCGCCCTGTCGGTGGCCAGCGGAATTGCCGATGCGTAGTCGCTTGCTGCCACGAAGTCGTGATAGGCCTCATCTATGACCACCAAGACCGACTCAGGGATCGAATCGACGAATGCCGACAGGTCAGACGCCGGTAGGTGGGTGCCGGTGGGGTTGTTGGGGTTGCACACGTAAACCACACTGGTGTCGGCACCAACGGCGGCGGCCATGGCATTGAGATCATGGACATAGCCGTCGGCGAGGGGCACCTCCACGGCGTCCGACATTGCCCACCTCGTCGCCAGGCGGTACATGATGAACGACGGCCAGGCGTAGACCGCCGATGTCCCCGGCCCGCCCACGGCCAGAGCAAGGACACTGATCAGAGCGGTGCTGCCGCCCCCGATCCACAGATGGCTGCTCGGGACCTCCAGGTGTGAGGACAGCTCACGGCTCAGGTCGTGGGTGTCGTTGTCGGGATAGCGATTGGCCCCCCCGGCCGCGGCGGCGATCGCCGCCACCACCTCGGGGAGCGGACCGCCAGGGCTCTCATTCGAGGCGAGTTTGATGATCTCCTCGGGTTCGAATCCCATCTCGCGGGCGACGTCATTGATGGGGCGGCCCGGCTCGTAGGGTGAGATGGCAGCGATGTCAGGTCGGAACCTGGGCATGGGAGAAACACTAAACCGCCCACCCCAGTCGAGTTCACAGTCAACAGTCAACAGTCACCTGTCACCTGTCACCTGTCACCTGTCACCTGTCACCTGTCACCTGTCACC